>JALVRC010000189.1 GCA_027025255.1 Caldifarciminota bacterium | reverse complement strand
GCTAAACCCCCTTCCCAATCAAACTTGAACCTATCCGCTTTACTCTCTCGGACACTATACTTTTTCAAAAGAAACTCCATATAATCTAAAACCTCCCTTTTCAAATCTTCAGGAAGCTCTCGTACTTTCAATAGGATTTCCTTTTCAAGCATATTCCTTTACCTCCTCCAATTTTAGCCTTAACAATTTCACACTAAATTGTACATAAAAAAATCCCTTTGTCAAGGATTTTGATATTGTAAAATTTTTAATCCCATTGAAAAAGAAAAAGGCGGAAAGCGACGCTTTCCGCCTTAGTTATGGGGAGGGGATACGAAAAGGGGGAATTAATACTCTGGATACCCTCCACCCATAGGAGGTGTATTCTTTTCAGGTTCTGGTTTTTCAATTATCGCTGCCTCTGTTGTCAAGAGTAAAGCAGCAATACTTACAGCATTCTGCAATGCACTTCTTACCACCTTTGTAGGATCAATAACACCCATCTTCATCAAATCGCCGTATTCCATTGTCTGAAGATTGAACCCATAGTTAAAATCTTCATTTGAATTTATTTTCTGAATTACAGTACAACCATCTATACCAGCATTCTGAGCGAGTTGCCTTATAGGATACTCTAAAACCTTTTTCATAATCTCAACACCTATTTTCTCATCACCTTCTAATGTCAAATCATCAAGAATCTTTTTTGACTGAAGGAATGATACGCCACCTCCGGGAATTATTCCTTCTTCTACTGCTGCCCTTGTTGCATGAAGTGCATCTTCAATTCTTGCCTTTTTCTCTTTCATCTCAACTTCTGTTGCAGCGCCAACGTTAATTACAGCTACACCACCAGCAAGTTTTGCTAATCTTTCCTGAAGTTTCTCTCTATCGTAGTCAGATGTGGTCTCCTCAATTTGCCTTCTAATCTGTGCTTTACGAGCTTCAATAGCTTCTTTATTAACAAGCTTATCATCAGTTATAATTGTAGTATTCTCCTTATCAATAATTACTCTTGAAGCTCTGCCCAGATCACTCAACTGAACATTCTCAAGCTTAATACCAATATCTTCGGATATTAAACGACCACCTGTAAGAATAGCAATATCTTCTAACATTGCACGTCTTCTATCACCAAACCCTGGAGCCTTTACTGCAGCACATTTAACAAGTCCCTTAAGTTTATTAAGGACTAACGCAGCTAAAGCTTGTCCTTCTACGTCTTCTGCAATAATAAGAATGGAACCATCTGGTTGATGAGCTATCTGCTCAAGAATAGGAACTAAATCGTGTGCGTTTGATATCTTTTTTTCGTACAACAGTATATAAACGTTATCAAGTGCAACTTCCATTTTATCAGAATCAGTAATAAAATAGGGAGATAAATATCCTCTATCAAATTGCATTCCTTCAACCTTCTCCAAGTGAGTATCCATTGTCTTCGATTCTTCAACAGTAATTACCCCATCTTTACCTACTACTTCCATTGCTTCTGCAATTAATTTTCCAACTTTTGTATCATTGTTTGCTGAAACTGCAGCTACGTGCGCTATGTCATCGCTACTTTCCGGAGTTTTGCTTTTACTCTTTAAAAATTCTACAACTTTCTCTGCTGCTTTCTCAATTCCTTTTTTTATAGACATAGGATTAGCACCAGCAGAAACTACTTTCAATCCTTCTTTATAAATAGCCTCAGCAAGGACAGTAGCGGTTGTAGTACCATCACCTGCTACATCTGAAGTTTTAGAAGCTACTTCTTTTACCAATTGAGCACCAAGATTCTCAAACTTATCCTCTAATTCAATCTCTTTAGCAACAGTTACACCATCTTTTGTCATAGTGGGTGCACCAAACTTTCTTTCAAATACAACATTTCTACCCCTTGGGCCAAGGGTTACCTTAACTGCACGAGCAAGAATTTCAACACCCTTTAATATTTTTCTTCTTCCTTCCTCATTAAATAAAATTTCTTTTGCTGACATCTTATACCTCCTTTATTCTTCTATAATTCCTAAAACTTCATCTTCACGCATAATAAGATATTCCTTACCTTCAATCTTTACCTCATTCCCTGCATATCTGTTAAATAATATCTTATCTCCAACTTTTAAAGGAACAGGTATAAGTTCACCTTTTTCATTCCTTCTCCCTTCGCCTACAGCTATAACCTTTCCTGCTTGAGGCTTCTCTTTTGCTGTATCAGGAAGTAAAATCTTCCCTTTTTGTTCTTCTTCTATTCTCTCAACCAAGATTCTATCTTGCAAAGGCCTAATTTTCATCCTTTACCTCCTTTTTATTTTTTGCCCTCACCCCTTGTAATACATGGGCGAAACAGGACTTGAACCTGTGACCTCCTGCTTGTAAGGCAGGCGCTCTCGCCAGCTGAGCTATCCGCCCTAACAATGTATAATTATACTCAAAACTAATGCAAAGTCAAGTAAAATTTACTCACCTTATTTATTTTTAAAATCCTTTGATACATTAAAAAGTTGCTCTTGCGTCCTGACTTTCTTTAAAAGTTTAATAGCTGTTTTAACAACTGTATCTTCTTTAAATGAAATCAAATACCTACCTTTTGTTCCAAACATAGTGTATGCAAGTTCATACTCAAGACGTTCTTTCAAATCATCATAGTTCTCTTCCAATAAGCAACTGCTAATACTAATCCCCTTTTGTTTTGCAAGCTTTAAAACATCATTTATCATTTTCTCATTTACAGTTGTATCCCATTCTGCATGAGTTTTTTTATATTTAACAGCATAGTCAAAAAACACTCCCTTTGAAATCATCTTTCCAACTGTAAATGAATAATTTTCTGGTCTGATTATAATATCAGGTGTAATTCCTCCTTCTGCTGTCAATTTGTTTTTGAATTTTCCCAGGGTCCTGAATGTTTTTTTCTTCATTTCCTCATCTCCGGTTTTATAAAAACTATGCTTATCAATACTTCTTCCACAAGGAGTATACCAGTATGCAGTTGTAAGTTTCAAAACACCTCCATCTGAAAGAGGTTTAATGCTTTGAACAGAACCCTTACCATAAGTAGTCTCACCTATCAATAAAGCCTTCTCCCAATCCTGAACTGCTCCAGCAAGTATTTCAGATGCAGATGCACTACCTCTATTTACAAGAAAAATCATGGGTACATTTTCACCAACAATATCATATCCGTATGAACTGTATATCCTTTCAGGAGTAGCTTTACCTTTTGTTATTACAACAGCTTTGCCATTTTTAAGAAAAAGACTTGTTATCTGAATAGCTGCGTATAGCAAGCCACCTGGATTTCCCCTTAAATCAACAATAAATTTACTTGCTCCTTGCTGCTCAAGAGTTTTCAAGGCTTTTGTAATTTCATTAAAAGAAGGCTTTGAAAATTCATTCAGTTTAATATAACCAATATTTCCATCAATAATACCAGCATACGGTACTGCATTTATTTTTATTATATCTCTTGTAATGTTAATATTAATTGTATCAGGATAACCTTCCCTATAAATACCAATATTTACATTTGTTCCTGGTTTACCTCTCAGTTTTTTTACTGCGTCTTCAATTGTTATACCTGCAGTGGTTTTACCCTCTATTGTAACGATTCTATCCCCGGGCATAATTCCCTTCCGCTCTGCAGGAGTCCCTTCTATAGGAGATATAACAGTTAACCATTTATCCCTAATTCCAATTTGAATACCTAATCCACCAAACTCCCCTTTTGTATCAGAACTCAGCAATTTATACTCTTCTTTATCAAGATATCTACTGTGCGGGTCAAGATTTTCAAGCATACCATTTATACTATTTTTAAAAAGTTCGTCTACATTCACATCTCTTGCATAATCCTTCTCAACCATATTTACAATCTCTACATAAAGATTAAACCAATCATATTTAGAATTTGAAGCAAATAATTTACTGGCAAGCCATGAAAATACAAAAAGCAAAACGAGTGCTATGGATATAAATATCTTTTTCTTCATAAAATGACTCCTTTAGTTAACAAATACTGTTTAACATAAAACAAAACTTCTTTAAAAACCTCCTTACTCTCTTTACCAGCATCTATAATCTTAACTTTTTTAGGGGCTTTTTTTGCAAGATACAGGTAGGTCTTTCTTACCTTTTCATAAAATAAACTAACCTCCTGTTCAAATCTATCTCTTTTGCCTGATTTTCTTTTAAAAGAGGCGTCAACTGGCATATCCAGGATAAAGGTTAAATCTGGTTTTAACCCGGCTGTAACAATTTTATTTAATCTGTTTACAAATTTCAAATTCAGACCTCTTCCTCCTCCCTGATAAGCCAGTGAAGACATATAGAATCTATCGCTTATAACGTATTTTCCCTTATCTAAATACGGCAAGATTTTGGTTCTCACAAGCTCGTTTCTACTGGCAAGCATCAACAACAACTCTGTAATCTCGTGCATAGCTCCACCGTTTATTAAGATTTCTCTAATCGATTCTCCCAAATCAGTACCTCCCGGTTCCCTTGTAAGAAAAACCTCCATTCCCTTTTCTAAGAAAAAATCGTATAAATTTTTTGCCTGTGTAGACTTACCTACGCCTTCAATGCCTTCAAAAGCAATAAACAACCCTCTTTTCACTCCTAAATCCCACTAATAAACGCCTCCAATTTCTCTCTTGCGACGTTATCCGGATATTGAACAGGAGGACTCTTCATAAAATATGATGACGGTTCTATAATAGGACCTGACAAACCTCTATCCAGAGCAATTTTAGCAGCTCTAATTGCATCAATCATAACCCCGGCAGAATTAGGAGAATCCCAGACTTCTAATTTAGCCTCAAAATTTAAAGGTACATTGCCAAAAGTCTGACCTTCCATTCTTATATGTGCCCATTTTCTGTCCTTTAACCAGGGAACATAATCTGAAGGACCTATATAAACATCATTTTCGGAAATTTCATAAGGAATCATGGATGTAACAGCACGTGTTTTAGAAATTTTCTTTGAAAAAAGTCTTTCTCGTTCTAACATATTTAAAAAATCTGTATTACCTCCTATATTCAACTGACTTGTTCTGAGGATTTTTACCCCCCTTTCAACAAAGAGTCTTGCTAACATTCTATGCAATATTGTAGCTCCTACCTGAGACTTTATATCATCCCCTATTACCGGCACTCCCTTATCTTTGAATTTCCTTGCCCATGTTTTATCAGAAGCAATAAATACAGGTATCCCATTAACAAAAGCTGTCCCAACATTTAGTATTTTCTCCACATACCATTTTGTTGCCTTCTCACTCCCTACTGGAAGAAAATTAACAACTACATCCGTATTTGTTTCCCTCAACATTTTCTCGAAATCATCAGGTTCATTGGAAGCTATTTTAACAACATCCTTAAGATATTTTCCAATCCCGTCAAAAATATTCCCCATTATCACAGGTGCAGAAAGATTTGGAACTTCGCTAAATTTAAATGTATTATTAGGAGGTGCAAAAATGGCTTCTGATATGTCTTTGCCAATTTTTTCTCTATTGATATCAACTGCGAAAGTAAATTCTATATCTCCAATATGATAATCTCCAAAAGTTGTGTGCATAATTCCCGGAATATTCTCTTCATAACTATTTCTATAAAAATAAACGCCCTGGACTAAACTCGAAGCACAATTACCGACTCCAATGACCGCGACCCTTATCTTCTTTCCCATTTTATCCTCCTTAAGAAAAAATTAAGGGAGAAAAGACTTTGCTTTTCTCCCTTAAAAAAAATTACTTCTTTAACACTTAACAACTATCTTAAAACACCAGCCACTGTTAATTTAACAACACTCCCCTTTGCAACTTGAGTTCCTGGTGAAGGATACTGTCTCATCACTGTTCCTTCATAATATTCAGTAGTAACCTTCTTTCTAATACTATACTTCAATCCCTTCTTTGCTAAAATAGATTTTGCCTGTCCAACCTTATATCCTTTTACATTCGGGACTATTACTGTAGTAACGGGCTGAGGGCCACTACTAATTACTAAATTAACGTATTCACCCTTACTAAGGCTTACACCAGCATTCGGATTTGTACTAATAACAAAACCTTCTGGAATCTTATCTGAATAATCGTAAGTTTTTGTACCTACATTTAATCCTACCTCTCTTATCTTTACGAGCGCATTATCAAAAGATATTCCAATAAGGTACGGTACCTTAGTGTTCTCTGCACCTTTTGAAACAACTACCTTAACAGTCGTACCTGCTTTCACTACAGAAGCAGACATTGGGGTCTGTTCAATTATCATACCTTCAGCTACATTATCAGAAGCTACTTCCTTTTCAACCTCTATAAGTAGTTTCTTCTCCTTTAATAAAATCTTTGCATTTTCAACTGTCATGTTCCTTATATCAGGAACCTCTACAACAGCACTACATCCTGCTACTACTACTAAAACCACTAAAGCTATCAAGCTTTTAGCCCACTTATTTTTCATCAATCCTCCTTTTTAAAGCCACATTTAATTGTATAATTTTATAGATTTTTTTGTGTATGTCAAGTAATAAATTAGTATAAAAATCTATATTTTTATTGGTAAACATTATTGAATGCCTCTATGATAGAATCACGCTTGGTTCTATTTAAAATTGTATATCTATTCGCCCTTATTTCCGGGGCTAAATATACAGCTTCTAAAAATTCTTTTTTGCTCAAACCTATCTTCTCAGGACTTAAAGGAAATGAAATCCCTTTATAAAATTCTAAAATCTCCATGTACCGTTCATCATTTTGTAAATACAACACAAATGGCGTAGCAATCCCAACCTGCAACCCATGTAGTGATTTAAATGGATATAATCTATCAATTGCATGAGAAATTAAATGCTCTGCACCGCTGCAAGGTCTACTGGTATGGGCAATAGCCATTGCAATACCACTCATCATCAACCCTCTGGCAAGAAGTTCTATAGATATCTTTCCCCTCTTCATAGAATTCAAAAAGAAAGATTCAGAAGATAATATGGAAAGCGAAGCAGCATACTCATCAAAATGTTCATTGGTATTTTTACTTGAAATATACCAATCATTTATTGCAGAAATATTAGATAGTAAATCTCCAATACCACTTAAAATGGTAGAATACCGAGCCTTCTCTACAATATCTAAATCTATAAGTATTCCAGTAGGCATTACTGTTCCTATACTTTTCACCCTTTTTCTAAACTTTATAACTGCAATTGGAGAAGCAATACCATCATTGGATAGGCTTGTTGGTATGCTTAGAAAAGGAATATAGGCTCTCATGGAAACGAATTTTGCAGTATCTATTACTTTTCCACCTCCAACAGCAACTATAACATCTGGAGAAGATACATCAATCTCTTTTTCCACCCTTTCTATTTCGGAAATAGAATTTTCTTTTATCTGGATATAGGAAAAATGCCTGAAGGAAGACTGAGCTATCGCTGCAACTTGTCTGGTTTCTGTAGTTCCACTAACAAAAAAAGGATGCTCAAAATAAAGATGAAATTCTTTTAAAACCTCAGGTAACTTTTGTAAAAAACCTCTACCTATCTTCTGAACAGCAGGAATATTTAAAAATTTATAGAACTGACTCACTAAATATCTTATTTCTCTTTGCCAATATTAAATCCTCTTCAGTATCAATTTCACTCCATTCTTTCCCTTCTGTTGTCAAAGAAAATATATACTCTGAATCGCTATCTTTAATCATCCGATCTATAACAGTTTCATACCATACATCTGTTCTCCTGTCTTCCATAAAAACTAAAGCCTTCTCTTGATATTTAATGAAAAAGTCCTCTGTAAAACGAGAAATACCAATGTACTCGCCATCCCCGTTTTTTAACTCTTTTGAGATAGAAAGAATTCTTCCTTTATCTATTTTAACTTTCATATCTTCTTCGTCAAGTTCCTTATTATCATCAACCATCATATAATTCTTACCAGAATCCGCTGTTAAAATCTTTTTAATAATAGAACTCTCAACAATAACATCACCATTAATCAAAACAAGCTCTTCCTTTATGTCCTTTAAAAGCAAAACAGAATAAAAGTTGTTAAATTCAGACTATAAATTATTATAAATAGTCTGAACAGAGGGCAATT
>JALVRC010000188.1:12982-22140 GCA_027025255.1 Caldifarciminota bacterium | reverse complement strand
ATGTTACCGAAGATTAATCTTGTGCATTCACTTTTTGAAGATATCTGTTACTTGTTGTTTGTGCTCCTTTGATAAAAGTTATAAGCTATTAAACTTTTGATATTTTTACTCCTATTTTTAAATAATCTCCTGAAGAAAGCCATTCATGTTTAATGATATAATCAAAAGGATTCGTTCCTCTGAATCTATATCCCCAAAAACTTCCACCGATAAAAAGTGCAGAATAAAGTTTAAATGATGGTTTTGTAGAATAGTTTATGTCAGAATAAAGAGGTATATTTATATATATTGGAAGTAATGAGCCTGTTAATTCATTGATGTCTGAAAAAGCATAACTTTCAACAATGCTGCTGGATACTCCCACTTGAGGAAGGCCTAAAGAAAATTCTACCACATGTAAAGAATTAACATTAGGAATACCAATACCGAGTCTATTATAAATAAGGCCCTCTCCTATAACTTCAGCAGCCTGGCTACATACGGCAAAGGAGAGGGCCAGAAAAATATTCTTCATTAATATTTTATTGTTTCATTTCAGGAGCCCATAAATAGAATGCCTTATTACTTGCATCAGGTTCAAAATAATAAATTGTATAAGTGGTATTACCAGAAGCATTATACATTGTTAAACTTCCTTTACCACCATAGACACCATCTAATTGGGTAAATGTTAATGAAATATGACCAATTTTTTTGCTTTTGACAATTGTTCCAAGTTTTGTTGTACGTGGTTTGTAAACATCTGCTTCTATGAAATTTTCACCAAGTTCTTTAATTTCAAGGGGATAAGTAGCATACCCTAACCTTATAGCAGAAGGGGCTACCAAAACTGTTTGATGTATTGGTGTAGATTTACTACCTGATTTTACGTACTGTATGCTTGTTACTTTACTCATAACCTTTATGAAAAAGCTTTTGTAAGAACTTCCTTGAAATGCAAAACCAACTCCTGCGACCTCTCTTACATAGAGCTCTTTACCCTGTATTACAGTAGTAGATAAGGGCTTGTCTTGTGCAAAGCCAATACTTATAAACAGTAACAGGGATATTATTTTTTTCATCTTATCCTCCATTTTATATTTATTATGCTATTGAATAGCAATAATTTCAACTCTTCTATTAATTCTTCTTCCAGCTATTGTTCGATTATCTCCTCTGGGATAATTTTCCCCAAAGCCTCTCACTCTGATTCTTGATGGGGCAATTCCTTTAGAAACAAGATAGTTTTTTACCCATTGAGCTCTTCTAATAGATATTCTATAGTTAACATCTCTTCTCCCGACACTATCAGTATATCCTCTTACTTCTATTGAAACATTGGGATTTCTTCTTAAGATGTCTACAACATTTAATAGTTTTCCATAAGAATAGTATGTAGGAATTGTTGCGCCTCTATTAAAATAAACCGATGGGAAGTATAATCTTTTTGGTTTCTTAATAGGTTTTTTCTCTCTTAAAAGTTTAAAATCTATTCTTGTTGTTTGGTTGGCTCTTATTAAGATATTCTTAAAGGCTGTTTTATATCCAGGAGCAACAACTTCTACCCTATATGTTCCAGGAACAACTTCTGTTTCAAAATATCCACTTACTGCATCACTCCATGTTGAAGGTATTATTGTATCGGATGAATAGCTTGTAAATCTTACCAGCGCTTTAATTGGATTACCTGTATAATAATCAGTTACAGTTCCTGATAGTTCGTTTCCTTTCTTTGGTTTAAGAATTGCTTCCCCTTTGTCTTTTTTCTGAGAGACACTTTCATCAACTATTTTCCATTCTCCGTTAATCTTTTGTACTCCAACTGTCTTTGAATTATAATCAGGATGTTCTATGGTAACGCTGTCTATTTTTGGTGTTTTTAAAATAAAAGCTCCCTGATTATCAGTAAAGGTTTCATTAGCATAGTTGTTTTTTAATCTTACTGTAGCTCCGGAAAGAGGAGCACCTGTAATTGAATCTTTTACAATGCCTGTTATTGTTTTCTTACCGGGTTCCGTAATAAAATCATAACCTATTGTTATACCGCCAACTGCCTGCCAGGGATCCTCAAGATTACTTCTTAATATTCCATAGGAAAAACCAGTATTTAGACCGATTACAAAGCTTTTTGTCCTGTAAAATAGCTTCATTCCTGGTAATACATAGAGAGATTGTGTTGAGAAATCTTGAGGGGCTGAGAAGATTCCTTCTACAGAAAGAGCTAAATAGTTCTTAAGCTCCATTCCGATAGCAGCTGTCCCGTCAATTAATCCATTGCTTGAAGCTGAGTAATATGTATATCCTCCATTTATATCCAGACTGAAGATCCCGTATCCAAATGACATTATACCATGTCCGCCAAAATTCATATTGGATGTATTTACAATATCCATGTATGCAAAACCTTCAAGTGCTGGAGCAAAGTAAAAATTCCCAAAATAAAAAGGATAACCACCTTTTGCAGAAAAGCCGATGTTCCTGTAGAGGTCTTCTGTTGGTGAGGTATACGGTGTATGTATGGTGTCTGAAGTGGGGGGTGAGAATTGTTCATAAGTCCCTTTTCCGAGCACTGAAAATTCAAGGTAGTCCCATGGAGCAAAAGCAAGAGAGGCAACTGGGCCTAAATACATACTGGTCCCCTGGATAGTATCTGTTATAGTGTTTCCTGCTGTGTCTGTTCTTGTATAAATTCTGTAAGCAGCTCCCTGATAAAAATAGGTGTTAGCATTCAGACTCATCATTCCCATACTTTCACACAGACCAGAATATGTAACAAGCCAGCCTCTATGCCCGTTTATTGTATTAAGGCCTAAAGCACTACCGGCAACAATACTCACTAATAAAAGCAGTTTCTTCATTACCTACCTCCTTATAAATTGCACTTAAGTATTATTATAAATAAGAGATATGTATTGTCAAGAAAAAAATTCATGGGTTTTTTAGAAAGAGAATACATTCCATATGATAGGTTAAAGGGAAGTTATCAAGCAAATAGACGTATTTTATTTTATACCCATGATTTGTAAGTATTTTTAAATCCCTTACAAGAGTTGATGGATGACAGCTTATAAAAATTATATTTTTCGGTTTTTGTTTTGTAATGGATTTTAAAACCTGTATATTAACACCTTTTCTTGGAGGATCAAGAATAATGGTGTCGTAATTTAACCTTCCTATAACATTTTCCGCATAGGCTTTTATTATGTTATAGTTAGTATTGTTGTTTTTTTTATTTTCTTCTGCAAGAGTAATAGCTGATGGATCCTTTTCTACTAAGGTAAGATGGAATCCTTTGTTAGCAAGAAAGGTTGAGAAGAAACCACTGCCTCCGTAAAGATCAACTATTCTTTTTGATTTTTCTGTTTCAGAAAGATTGGAGATTAGACTTAAAAAGTCAGCGTGTAATGTTGTATTAGGTTGTATAAATGAGGTTGCGTTAAAATCATAATATATGTTAGAAATCTTAGTATGAATTTGTTTTTCTCCTTTAAGTATTTCTTTAAGGGTAGTTATGTTCTTTTTCCTTTCAATCCTTACAATTCCTTTTACAAACTTGAAGCGATCCATTATATCGTTATAGAATGTTTTCTTTATTCCGTGTTGAGAAAGTATTCCCACAATAACACTTCCTCCTATATTCGTAAAAGAAAGCTCTTTGATGTTCCCTTTATTCGTATAATTGTTATAGATACTTTCAACAAAAGAGAATAGGCGTCCTTTTAAAAGATTTACAACATTCATTACTTTGAAGGTCGTTTGGAAGCATGTTTTAACGTTTATAATTTCGTTTGTATATTGTTTTTTAAAACCAACAGATAAAGGGACAATAGAGGTGTGCATTTTAATTCTCGCTCTATACGAGGTTTGTTTTTTTGAAGGGATTACCTTTATGTGTTTAACATTAAATTCATTCAAAAGTTCCTTGCATATATTTTTTTTAAGTTCAAGTTCATAAGAGTAGTTTACAAATGGGATACTGCATCCGCCACACTTATTATAATAAGGACATGGATGAGTAAGTCTTTCTTCATTTTTATCTATTATTTCAGTTGCCCTGGCATATACAATATCCTTTTTTTCGTTTATAACCATAACTTTAACTGTTTCACCAGGCAGGGCATTTTTTACAAGATATGTTTTTTTATCATGTGCAAGCCCATATCCTTTGTAAACAAACTTTTCAATATAGAGGGTTTTCTCTTTCATTTTTTGAATGTTTGAGCTGCTATATAATCATTAAGTTCTACCATAGCATGGTAGAACGTCTCAGTATTTCACTGGCAAACTTCTTTGAAAGACTATCAAGAGCCTGTGTCTCATTAAGTTTGTCCCTGTCATAGATAATATATTCAGTGTTTACTCCTGTTATAAGAGTCCGTTTTTTTACTATATCTTCAAGTCTAATTTCATAGCTAATACTTAATTTATACTGATATACATTTTGTGTAGCATCGTATGACTGAGGAGTTTTTGAATAGGATAGGATTTTAATGCTAAGAACAGCATCAGCCTCTTGAGTATTTGTTAGCCTGTAATTGCCATCTTTGATAAAAGCATTGAGTAATGCTGTTTTAAAAACATAATTTATATTAGGGTTCATAGTAAGGTTTTCAACATCCTTTATAGCAAGTGATTTAAGGTAAGGCGGAATGAGTGTATTAAATGTATATCCGCATCCAGAGAGTAATAATATAAAAATATATCTAATTCTTATATACAATTTTTCCCTCCTTTATTACATGGGTTATTTCTCCATTTTTAAAAGGGTTGTTATTAAATATGACAATGTCTGCAATCCCTTCATCGGATGGGAAAAAGGTTTCCTTGATGTTTAGAGCATAATGTCCGTAGCTGGTATAGGTTTTAATGGCGAGACTTAAATCTATGCTCTGTTCCTTATTAGGATTGTTTATAAGGGTTTTAATCCCTTTTATCGGAGATGGATATGTTATAGGTGCATCTGAACCGGATACTAAAATTATATCTCTTTCAATTATGTCCTTAAAGCGTGCTGTGTTTTTCCACCGTGTGCCCAATCTTTTATCATACATCTTGTTTTTGCCACCCCAGGTACTGATAAAAGCTGGCTGCATAGAAAGAATAAGTTTAAGACGTGAGATTCTCGTTAAAAGTTCATCATTTAAAAGTTCAGCATGTTCAACCCTTGCTTTTAAGGGATTGGGTTTTTC
Organism: Caldifarciminota bacterium; assembly: GCA_027025255.1. Taxonomy (GTDB): domain Bacteria; phylum Hydrothermota; class Tepidihabitantia; order B3-TA06; family JALVRC01; genus JALVRC01. The sequence continues at coordinate 16,972 of JALVRC010000188.1, read as the reverse complement.
TATTACCTTTTCGTAAGCATCAAGTAAAAATGAAATAGCCCTATCTCCAATGGCATGAAATGCGGTTTGCAGTTCGTATTTTATTGCACGTTCTAAAAAAGCTAAGAATTCATCTCTTTTCTGTTCTGGGTAAAGTATTCCTTTTGTATCTTTATCATTGTAAGGTTCTAAAAGAGCTGCTGTGTGAGAGCCAAATGAACCATCAATTAGTATACATCCTCCAATTCTTTGCCATCCATTTCTTAAAACTCTTTTTATATTGTATGTTTGACAGAATATATATGGTTGAGCTTTAAGCCTATGCTTAATACTATCTAATAACTCACAATCATTATTAGAAGGGTAATCGTTCCCTGTCAGTGCTGCGTACCTGACGATACCTTCTTTAATTAATGTTCTGTCAGCTTTTAAAAAAGCTTCTATCTTTATATCTTTATCAATAAATTCGTTTTCCCATTTTTCTATGATTTGTTCATTATCTTTCCCTCTATGTTCAAAGCCGTGTGCCTTGAGTAGGTTTTGTGCTCTGTTATTAAGATAAACAGAATGGCCATCAACCTTTCTAATTACAACCGGTTTATTGAATTTATTTAATTCCTTTTCTGTTAGTGGTTTTTCATTGGATGGAGTGTAGTTAAAGGCATATATGAAATCTTCTTTTCTTTGAGCAAATGTGTCAAGTATTTCTTCTTGTGTCAGACCTCTGAGGGAGGGGAACATTAAACTTAGACCAAATTCAAGTGGATGTAGATGGTTATCCACAAAACCAGGCATCACCCATACATTTTTAAGGAATGGATTTGAACATTTATCTATGAGCCTTGCCCTTTTACCTTTTATGTCAATACATATCTTTCTTTCGTTTAATATTCCTTCAATTTGCAAGGTAATTACTAATCACATCATCTATATGCAGCATTAGTCCTTCCCAGAATAATTTTATTTCATTGTTTTTTATAAGGATTATACCTGGGTATCGTTTTATAAAGGATAATTTCTTTTTTATTATTCTTGCCTTAAGTCCAGTAGCTTTTATTACATCTTTAATATCTTTTTCCCCATCATTGTAGTATATAATGACATTCAGGTCCTTGTGTATTCTCAAGGCTTTAAGTGTTGAAAGAGAAGGTTCCTTGCCATTTAAGTAAAGTATAAGGGTGTTAGATTTTATGTATGCAGGTGTTACATCCTTTTTTATTTGATTTAATGTTAGGTTTCTTATTGTGTAGGGGGGCATTTTACCTGTTTTAAGTTGAATGTACATGCTATCTTTCGCTTCTATTGGTTTAATTGTAACTACTGAGGAGCCATTTGCATCCCTGTCTCCATATATAAGGTAGTATGTCTTGGAAGGAAGTGTAAAGAACATTGTGTCTTCCTTTTCTTCAAAAGGAGGCTCTATAGATATGAAACTTCCTCTGTACTCATTAATTGTAAACCGTTTATAGAAATCTTTCTCTCTTGCTGGATAAATTGCGATTGTTACATTTTTGTCGTCTTTTTTTGAGGCTTCTTCTTCTTTTAATTCAAAAACGGAGGTCCAGATATTATCTTTACTATTATAGTACTCAATGGCTTTTTTATCCCATCTTAAGCGGGCTGGAATTCCCATAGTCCTTAATACCCCGACGCCAAAGCATAATCTCTCTATTTCGCTTGCCCTTTTCGCCTTATATACTTCTTCAGGGTTCATCATACCGCCAAAGTAATCATAGTCAGGTTCTATTTTAATTTCTTTCATTAGTTGAGAAAGAATGTCTATATAGTTTTTCCCCTTATTTGATTGGATAATAGTCAGTAGATAGGGTTTCCATTCTCCCACCTCTTCGTAGTAGATTCTTGAAGGGGCGACATACATTTTAAATAAGCTATCAGGAAGAGCTAAACTTGTAAATCGAGTCCTGATTATCTTGAAGGCTTCAAATCCTTTTTTTATAGTTTCTGTGTCATATTCAAATAGGTCTTTTTTGAAAATTGTTTTTGTATATGTAATAAAATTCTTTTTATCTTTTTCTTTTAAAGAAAGAAAGAAGTCTAAGAAGGGTTTTCTTACAGTATACCATCTTTTGATTTCAGTGATAAGAATGCTGTCCTCTTTATATAATAAAGAGGAGGCTATTTCTTCATCAATTGTATATTTAACCTTTCTTAGTTTTCTGTGGAAAACAATGGTATCAGAAGGTTTATAATTTGTTTCACTGAATTCAAGATTCTGAGGAGCTTTTACATGAAGAACAAAAGTTGTCTCTTTAAATTCTTTTATAGGGATAAGTTTGAGGGAAATGTCTTCAGGTTTGTCCATTCTGTATATATTAAATCCAATCATGCTGTCATTCCCTGCTTGTACAAATAAATCACATGGCCCTACTTTATAAGAAACCTTACCTTTAATTGTGGGTTTTCTTCCAACAGATCGTAGAGAAGCAAAGTTGAAAACATATAATCCTACAGGCATTGTGTCGTTTAAAGGATTATCAATATTTATATTAAGCTTTCTTGCATTTGCATAATTTTCAATTACATTAAGGATTGTAAATTTTTTATCTGTATAGTATGCAGGTTTTACCTGTCCCCAGGTTATAGTTTTTACAAGTGCTGTCCTTAATGTTTGCCGTTTAAACCATGTATGATCAAGTTCTGTCATGCCTGTCCCGTCAAGACAATGCCATTTACCGTCTACCCATACTTCGGCCCAGGCATGATTTGAATTTGTAAATGGCCAGTAAGGTGTGTAGACTTGACGTGCAGGTATCCATGTCATTCTTGCAAAAAGTATCAATAGCGCTGCCATTTCTTCACATCTTCCGTATCCTCTGTTTAAGGAGCCTATAATGGATTGATCCCATGGTTTTGTTGATATGTATCCAAAGCGAGCAGCTAAATACTCATTAATTTTAAGTACAGCTTCTCGCATATCTTTTACATCTTTGAGTAAGGTTTTTATAGAATCATTGTAAATCTTTGCGTATTCTGTAAATGGTTCCTGTGACGAACGATAGAGTATAATGTATCTAAAAATCAGGGAATCTGGTATTTTCTTTGCCCATGGATAAAATTTTTTGTTTTCATATATTATATTGAGATGGGTTTTGAGCATATCGTCATTTAAGTGTACACTATCTATAAGAGGCATATACTTTATAAGACTGTCTTTCCAGCTGCGTATCTCTTTATTAACATTATTCCATCCTGTGTTAGTAATTACAGCAAATATAAGAAATAGCACTATTCCTCCTTTATTTCATGGTAGTATTTAATTCCTCTAAGTATTTTAAACTCTGTTCTTCTGTTCTTTGCCATACCTTCCTCTGTTTTGTTATCAGCGATTGGCTTTGTTGCACCGTAGCCTTTGGCTACCAATCTATCCGGAGAAATATTAAACTTTTCTACAAGATATTTTTTTACACTCTCTGCTCTTGCTTGAGAAAGCTCCATATTGTTATTATACTCTTTTGTCTTTATTGGCCTGGCATCTGTATGCCCTCCAATCTCCATTACAATTTCCGGATTTTCTTTTAGTATGGTTCCTATCTCGTCAAGGACTTTATAAGAGTCAGGCAGAATGTCTGCCTTGGCTGTTTCAAAATGTATAGAATGTAGTACAATTACTTCTTTCTCACGTCTTAAAGGAAAATCTCTTTTTAAGGTCTTGCCGGCCTTAATTTCAATATCAACTTCTTGATTAAAGTACTTTTGGTTAAAAGGTATTACTTTAATATGATATTTTCCTCTACGAAGACCTTTTTTAGCAAACGAACCTTTGTCTGTTGTATTTATTGTGTCAGTATTTATAACTATATGTGCTTTTACAGGTTCTTTTGTCTTTGCGTCAAAAACATTTCCTTCAAAGCTACCAGGAGGGATTTTACTGATAAATATTGTTTTTGTTTGTGTTTTTCCCGCAACAACACTTATCTTATCTTCCGCAGGATAATAATCTTCTTTGCTAACATCTATTTTAATTTCTCCTGGGTTGAGAGACTTACGGGC
>JALVRC010000188.1:0-12972 GCA_027025255.1 Caldifarciminota bacterium | reverse complement strand
CTAACGGGAAAATGGGCCATTGTTATTAAGTCTAAATTGTCCTTTTACTCTACCTCTAAGATTTAATATTGCTGATACAGGTTCTTTTGTTTCTTTGTCTTTTACATAAATAGTTATATTACCTTTCTTCGGTCTTTCTCCAAAGCTGTGTACTAATTCCAATCTTTGTACAGTACCAAGTTCTCCAAAAGGAGAAATATTGTAATCAAATCTATAAGATTTAAAGTATACACCTATACCAGCTGTAAAACCTGAAATGATTCCTAATGATTGTGTTTCTTCCTGTCCAATAACTGTCTGAGGTCCTGTTTGATAACCTATTCTTAAATCCAACATATTGTTTATTTTTGATTCTAAGCCAGAATGTAGAGATATCTCACCGTCTAAAATATCATAACGAGTATCAGTTAATAAATGCATAAAATCAAATAGTTGAATGTCAACTCCTCCTTGTATAAGCATAGGTAAGGCATCTCCATTTATACTGTATCCAAGATTAGAAAACTGAAGACCTAATCCGAATAATTTTACAGGTTTGTAATGAAAAGAAATATCTCCTGCAAAAGCCATAACATTACTAATATAATAATTTTCGAACATAAATTTTCCATTAATACCTACATTAAACCTGGCATCAAATAGTCTGTGACTATATCCTAAAACATATATCAGGCTATATATGGAGAGTATACTATCCTTTGTTATAGGATAATTATTCTCATCCCAATGTTCAATTCCTCCACAGGTTGTGAGATCTAATCCTGTTGAAATAGTTGCATCAATAGTATATGGCCATACAAAGGATATGTACTCATCTCTGATGCCTCCAAACCACTCGTGGTGTGTAAGCATTACTTCGTAATGATCCATCTGATTTAGACCTGCGTTATTCCACCAGATAGCCTCTATATCGTTTGCGTATCCGACATAGGCACCACCTAAAGCAGCTGTTCTGGTTCCAAATCCAAACTTTAAGAGTGGTTCAAAGGTTGTCCCATTACCAGCATTAATTATCATTGGCACAAAGATAAACAAAAATTTTTTCATTTTACCTCCTGTATCTTTAGAGACTTTTGTAATTATAAGGTTTTTTTTATGAATGTCAAGAGAAAAAAATATATGTAAGCAGGAATTATGTAAAGGGCTTATTAACAAAAGTTGAGAATGATTATTGGGAGTAGATTGTTGATTTAAATGCAGGAACTTTGGAAAAAATTGTGTATGCTTTATTCTTATAAATGCTGGACAAATTGAACTTTCGTGTTAAATATGATTATAGGGTAAGGTTTTGTAAAGAGTATTTTCCCTTGACATTTCAACTCTTTTGTATACAATTTTATTATTCATTTGAAAGAGAAGAATAATCGTTATGTATATTGAAGAAGAAGAATACACTGCGTAGGTAGGAGGTTATTATGAAAAAGCAAATTATAGGGATTGTTTTAGGTAGTATTGCAGGTATTGTAGATGTCATACCAATGGTTATTCAAAAGTTAACCTGGGATGCCAATATATCTGCTTTTGTAATGTGGGTTGTTATTGGGTTTTTAATAGCATCTGTTGAATTAAAATTAAGGCCGTTTATAAAAGGTATACTTATAGCTTTTTTGGTGCTTTTGCCCTCTGCGATTTTGATTGGCTGGAAAGAACCTGTAACTTTGCTGCCAATAGCTGTAATGACTCTGGTACTTAGCTCTATACTTGGTGTTTTTATTAATAAATATACAAGGGGTCTTTAATATATTGTTTTTTATACTAAACTTATAATAAGGAGGTAGAATATGAAAATATTCAAGGAGTTTAAAGAATTCGCCATGAAAGGAAATGTAGTTGACATGGCTGTAGGTATAATTATAGGTGCTGCATTTGGTACTATTATTAAGTCTTTGGTTGCTGATGTAATTATGCCCCCTATAGGGCTTTTACTCGGTAATGTAGATTTTTCTAATTTATTTATTGTTTTAAAAGAAGGAGTTAAAGCCGCTGGGCCTTATGCAAATCTTTCTGCTGCTAAAGAAGCTGGAGCAGTTACACTTAACTATGGTTTATTCATAAATACTATTATAAGTTTCCTTATAGTTGCCTTTGCTATGTTCGTTTTGATTAAGCAGATGAACAGACTTAAGAGGAAAGAAGAGTCAGAGACATCAGAGCCGTCAACTAAGGTATGTCCTAAGTGCTTCACTACAATTCCAATTAAGGCAACTCGTTGTCCAAACTGTACCTCGGATTTAACAACATAAACTTCCTTAGTCAGAATAGTACAGTTTTTTAACGTTGAGTTAAGGAAGGTTGTATACGTAAACTTTATGAGTATTGTTATTAAGCAAAAAACTCTTTCTTGACATTCTTTTAAATGTGTATATAATTATGTGGAATGTGGGTCTGTAGCTCAGTTGGTTAGAGCGCACGCCTGATAAGCGTGAGGTCGGAAGTTCGACTCTTCCCAGGCCCATTATTTACTCCTTTTTTAGTTATCTATTGATATAAGTATTGGGTTTGCTTCATCGTCTATTGTATATTTTATCCAGAAACATCCCTCAAGGCAAACTGTCTTACATATAAGTTTTTTATTTTCTATATAGAAATCGTTGTCTTTTTTTACTATTGTTTCTTTTGAGAAAAATACAGGTGCAGGATTTCCTTCTCCAAAGGGGGCAAGAATTTTAAAATCATCATTTAAAAGTTTGATGGGAAGTTCCTTTAAACTGTACGATTTATTTTTCTGATTTCCAGGACAGTTTATTTTTTGAATGGTTTTTAAAAAATCCTCTAATGTGTAATTCTTTTTAATTGTAAATCCAGCAGCCATGGGATGACCTCCGAAATCCTTAAGCAGGTCTTTTATACATTTTAAAATTTCTAATGAGTCTTGTCCACGTATTTCTCCTGTAAGATACCCAAGGTTTTTGCCTATAATAATTGCAGGCATATTCATTTTTTTTGATATAGAGGAGGCAACTGTTCCCAGATATCTGTTAGGCATTGGATAGAATGATACAACGACATTGTTTACTACCCTGCTTCTTTCTGTGGCAAGCTCTACGAATTTGTTTCTTTCTTCGTTAAATTGTTTAAACTTAGAGAAAGCATTTATAAAAATTTTTTCTGTTTCTTTAAGCGATATTTCATTCCTTAATATTTTATAAAGTATATAAGTTGAAATATTGTAAAATACTCCTGAGGTTTTAAGAATTTCAGAAGGATAAGGACTTTTAAGCCCTGAGATTTGGCTCCATATATCAAGAACCCTATTTGTGCCTATAATATATGCAAGGCCTTGTTTTACAATTACTCTATTTTCATATATAAGGTCCCCTCTATCAATTATTGTTGCAAGAGAGGCAAGGGCAAGTATATATTTATTGTTTAGAAAACTGCAGCTATCTTTAAGCAGTATTTTAAAAACAACCCCAGCTCCTACAAATGTTGTTCTATTCTTTTCTACAACAGGATTGACTATAACGTCAGCTGGAGGTAGGGGGTTAGGAGGTACATGATGGTCTGTAATAAGTACATTTATGCCTTTTTTGTTAGCATATTCTACACCTGCAATACTTTTTATGCCGTTGTCTACAGTTATAATGTTTTTTATGCCCTGATCAATGAATTTGTCAATATGTTTTGGTAGTATGCCGTATGTTTCCTTGTCTCTATCAGGGAAGAACACAGTGTAATGTTTGTTGTATTTATCCAGAAGAAATGAGAGTAATACAGCGGCACTTACACCATCAAAATCATCGTGAGCAAAAATAGTAAAATTGTCCCTTGCTTTTACGAGTTTTAAGAACTTCAGTGATGCTTCAAGCGGTTCTTCACAGAGAATATTTTCATTAGTATAAAGGTACTTTTCAATCCCATCCCCTCTTTCCTTGAGTATTTCTTTAAGTACCTGATTCATTACAGACTATATGTAATGCCTGTTAAAATCTCCCAGCGTTTTTGGTTAATATGAGTAGATGAAGTGGTGAAATGAAGATTATTATAAAAATCTCGCGTATAGAAGCTTATGTTTGTTTTAAATACAAAAGGATGTGCTTTATAGAGCCATCCTATATTAAATCCTTTGTTATAGGCTTTTGCTGTATCAACATAGGAGAAGAAAACATCAAAAGACACTGTATGTGAGTTCTGTTCAATCATAAGACCAGTATAAAATGTGTACGGATGAGAAGATTTTAATGAGATTTCAAAATCAATAAATGGATAGTAAGGAATTTCTCCGGGGACGAGAATGTAAACTTCAGGAGAGAGGTTTAATTCATTTCTTATACTGCTATAATTTATTTCAAGATTTCCTTTATAATGATAAGTTTTCTTACTTATAAGCCCACCTACGGTAAAACCATTCGTATCACTTACAATAGGCATGAGAGACTGGATATCTGAATATTCTTCTTCTTTGTGAAGTTGCTCATATCCAGCTCTAATAGCAAATCCAATACTAAATAGGTTTTTCCCTATGCCAGTGGTAAATGAATTATAGTATCCTTTTGTCCTTTCTAATTCAATTTTTACTATGTTGTAGTTGTTATCATATATTTTGCGTTTGTAATAGTATTCAACATCTGAGTGGGAGTTATAAGAAACAAAAATCCCTCCAATCGGATTAATGGAGTAAAGAATCCCGACGTTAAGAGGCGTTACAAAACCTCTTGTATTATGAGCAATAACCTTACTGCCTGTGCTGTTTCCATAGTAATTATATTCAAGGCTATCTCTTGTCTCTTCTTCTGCTCCACTTTTCAAAGAGAAGTTTACAATAGTCCTATCTGATCCTGAAATATACGGACTGTATTTAAAAAGCGAGTAGCTAATAAGATTGTGTTGAAGATGGGTATTTACCCATGTTTTTCCAAATGTTAGGTGTTCTATTACAAATAAAATAATTACCATAGTATATCTACCTCCATCTTTATACTCATATTTTCATAAACTATTAATTGATTTTTAATACTTTTCTTATGGGCCAGCTTTAAGTACATATATGTGTTTTTTGATACTGGATACGTATAGGCAATATACATAAAAGTTCCTATATCTTCTACAAAGTGAATATCTTCGTCATCAAATATGTAAGATGAAGCATCGCCGTTCCAGAAATCCACTGCTCCTTCAAGATTCCCTCGCAAAAGTTTTATTTTTGCTCCAATGCCGCCAAGATCAATACGCAGCTCTGATCCGTAGGATGATGTGTTGAAAATATCAACATAGGATGGTCTGTATTCTACCCATATATATGTATTTTGAAAAGGAACTGTACTTATCATGTATCTGGGTTCTTTTGTAATTGCATAGCTATAGCCCCATTGTTTTGTTTTGTACTTTTTTTGAAGTTTTAATCCTATGCGAAACCTTACAGGGAATATGGGTCTTACTTCAAATGAGCCTTGAAATCTTGTGTTTATGTAAGGAATTGCATAATTCTGCCATATATCAAGGTAAGCGCGAGGTATAAGAAAGTGGGAGGAGAATTGATACCTGCATTCTGTAAATATACCCTGTTCTGGTTTGGGAACTGGGATTTCCTCAATGTAAGAAAAGTATTTATTGGAAAGTCTGTAATCATAACTGAATTCTGTGTCATCAAATCTTGTTTGTTCAGAAAATCCTCTAAAATAAGGATTGTAGTATTCTGGTTCGTAACGTCTTAGAATTATTTCTGTATAGAACGTTCTAAATTGAATTCTCTGCCTAATAAAGGCTGCATAAGAAAGATTGTTTAAAATGCTTATTTGTCCTGAAATGGCATAGTTCCTGAATGGAATTTTAAATGCAAAACTACCAAAATAAAATCTCTTTCCCTGAGGTAAAGTGCTATATTCAAAAGGCTCAAGATAATGACCATCTAATGGCTTATCAAGATACTGAAAATCCTGTCTTAGTGGTCGGGAATAGTCAATCATCATAGCGCTTAGCGCGATAGCCGAGCCTATTATATAAGGATGAAATCTATATCTTAATGCGATTAGCTTTTCATCTACAATATTTAAAAGGTTAGCCTGGGACGAAGGAGGATTAAAAAGTATGTTTACTGTTGAATCAGGATTAAGATAACCGTTTCTTTTATTCATTGAGCCAATAATATCAATTGAAGAAGCAGGGAGTTTTATTCTTATTCCTGTTCCCATAAGAGAATAAGCTCTGGAGCTTATAACATCACCAAAAATCCCTGTTGTATGCTTATAGCTCCTTATGCCATTATTACTTGATGCTGCAAGCATAAGGCCTTCGTCCCAATAAGGTCTTATGTATCCGATGTAAAGTCTTTTTAGGAAAGAGATATTGTAGAGTGCTCCATAGCCTTTAACGCTATCCTGATTGATGAGAAGTCCGATTTTAAGATGTTTTAACGTACTTATTGTAATTCTGTTAAATATATATAAATCGTTATTATCCACGGTTGTATAAGTTTTTATATGTGTTGAAAAATAAGGAGCTTCATAATCTTTATAGGTAATATAAGAGAGTAAATTTCTATATCCATAATTTGATAGATCATTGATTCTCCATTTCAGAGTAGAACTGTTCCTTATATTACCGTAGTTTTTTCTGAATAGTAGTACTGCTTTGGCATCTATAATTGAAACACCTGGGATGTTTAAAAGATCTTCTATCTCTGCAGTGTTTATGTTAATCTTATGAATGAGTCTATCCTGCCATTGTTCAATAGATATATTGTCAGGCCTATCCTCACTCTTAAGCCTTATTCTCGCATTAAAAAGATAGATTGCATGTCTATTGTTATAAGATGTTGAGTATGTAGAAAAATTTTTTTTACATACTGTAAAAAGTTCTGGTGAAATACCTTTTATGTTATTTAGTTCATATATTGATTTAAAGCCATTATGCTTTATTCTGTAGAGGATGACAGCCTTTGTAATTGAGCTATCTTTTACAATGTTATATATTTCATCAAAACTTGCGCTATTTATATTAATGCTTAAGGTTAATATGAATATTAACTGCATTAGAATTTATATCCTATGTTTCTTAAGAATTGCCTTCTTTCCTTTTTATCTTCTTCATTTTCTATTCCCAGAGGAGTGTATCCGTCCATTATCCCTATAATAGCCGCTCTTTCTTCTTCTTCTGCAAGTATAAGTCGTAATGGGTTTGCAGTAGCAACCAATATTTCAACAACCTCAGGTACAGAGCGTAAGGTTTTTAAAAGATTTACAGGATATGCGTCCTTTAGAAAGATAACAAACGTATGTCCTGCTTTTATTAGTTTTGCATTATCGCAGGCAAGAGAGATAAGCTCTTCATCATTGCCTTCAAACCTTATAAGCCTCTTTGAAGAGGCTTCATTAAAAGCTATTGCGAAGCGAGCACCGGGGACTGTATTAACAATGGCTTCATATATATCTTCAACTGTTTTAATAAAATGGCTTCTGCCAATAATTATATTGTATGTTTGAGGGTTTTTAATATCAATGGATGTAAATTTCATGCTCCCTCCTTTCTATGATTGTATCTTTTTTAAAAGAATCGCTTTTTTGCATAAAATCCTTTCTGTACTGTAGTCCTCTTGATTCTTCGCGCGCGAGAGCAGCTTTAAGAATTAATGTCCCGACAGTAAGCATATTTCTTAGTTCTTTAAGTCTTACATGAAAAACCTCTTCCGGATAGAGTGCGTAAATTTCTTTTTTAAGTTTCTCCATTTCATTTATACCTTTTTTTAAGGTTTCTCCATCTCTTACAATGCCAGCATAGTACCACATAATCCATCTCAGTTTTTTTATGTATATTTCAATGTATGTGTTGTCTGAAATATATATTATCTCTTCAGGAAAGTTTATTTTTGAGGGTAAAGGCCTTAATGAGATTTGTTCTATATCTACGTTTTTGGAGGCTGCATCAGAGAATACAAGAGCTTCTAATAGAGAATTTGAAGCAAGACGATTAGCTCCATGGACACCTGTACATGAGACCTCTCCGGCAGCATATAGGTGAGTCATGCTTGTTTTGCCTGTAAGATCTGTTAACACGCCCCCAACAGAATAATGGGCAGCAGGAACAACAGGTATCATGCTTTTTGTTATGTCTATTCCAAAAGAGAGGACTGTTTTATAAATAAGTGGAAACTTTTTCTTAATATCTTCAGAAGGAATATCAGATAAATCAAGAAGAACATATTCATCATTGCGTTTTTTAAGTTCGTTAAATATGGCTCTTGCTACAATATCCCTTGTGGCAAGTTCTGCTTGAGGATGATAGTCAGGCATGAATCTGTATCCATCAATTGTTCGCAGCTTTCCTCCTTCACCTCTTACTGCTTCTGATATAAGAAAGCTTCTTCCATTTACAAGGAATTTATAGAGACTTGTGGGATGAAATTGCACAAATTCAAGATTAGCAAGACGAACACCAGCTCTGAATGCCATTGCTACTCCATCACCTGTTGCTATTGGAGGATTGGTTGTATGTTCAAAAATGTATGAAAGCCCTCCTGTAGCAAGAAATACTATTTTTGCCTGTATTATAAAAAAGCTTTCTTTTTCTCTATCGTAGGTAAGTACACCTACAATATCCTGGTTATAAGGTGTGGTAGCGTTAACAATAAAATCTACAACATAACTATTTTCATCTATTTCAACATTTTTATTGCTGCGTACAACATTCAAAAGCCCTTCTTCTATTGCAGCACCAGTTCTATCTGCACTGTGCACAATCCTTCTGTGAGAATGTCCTCCTTCTTTTGTTAAAGATAGCCTTTCTTCTTCAACGGTGAAATCAATTCCTATTCTATAAAGCTCTTCAACAAGCTGGGGACCATTTTTAACCATGTACTCTACAGCATCCTTATGGCATATCCCATCACCTGTTTTAAGGGTATCATCAATGTGGTATTTAACATCGTCTTCTTTGTCCATAACAGCTGCAATTCCACCCTGTGCATAGTTTGTGTTAGCATCAGTGTCCTTCTTTTTTGTAAGTATTAATACCTTTCCCTGTTGACTTGTTCTATAGGCAAACCAGAGACCTGCTATGCCTGAACCTATAACTAAAAAATCAGTCTTTTTTATTTCCATGGTACAGTAATATGTAGACCAAGACCTTCATTAACAGGATAGAACTCAATCGTTCTTATTTCCGGTAGATTTATTATGTTCATCCCATCCAGTCCTGAAATAATATGGTTTAAGACAATTATGCCTGTAAGGTTTATAACACGTGAGAGATACTTCCTTGAGTTTACCCGCATCTGCCAGTACTTACTGTGGTAGGATGTATCATCCCAGCACCAGGAAAGAGAATCAGGATAGTCATGAGAGAGTATATATTTTTTCTGTGCTGAGAGATTTTCAGGATATAAAAGCCTTGCTTTCCTTTTTATGTTTAATCTATACTCATCAAGAGAATTATACTCTTCAATATGTCCCATGTATTTTAAAGATTTAGAATGTTTGTTTGCATGTGCATATTCAATAGCATATACAAATGCACTCTCATCAAGTGTGGAGTAGCATTTTTGATTAAAGGCAATTGAGCCCAGGCTTATAATTTCTGTTGATAGGAATATACTGGCTTTTGTAAATGAACCCTGTTTAAACTGCTCATAGCCTGGTATAAGAAAAGAATAGAATCCTGCGATAATAGTAAATATCATACTTTACCTCACTATTCCTAATTTATAGAATTTTGTTTCTTTTGTCTTATTCTTAATGACTTCAAGCTTTATTATGTATAGACCTGTTGAAAGATTATTTATATCAAGTGAGTATTCATTGTAGGCATTCTTTACAAATGTTTTTATTCCCTCAGTTAAAATAAGTCTTGGTTCTGTATTAAATACTTTAATATATACCCTTTCGGCCTCTCCTATTTTGTATCTTAAAGTAGCATGTGAGGATGCAGGATTAGGATAAACATAGAAGGAAGAAAGTAATGTGCTGGATTTTGCTTTTTTGCGTATAAGCTCTATAAATCCTTCTCTTTGAGCATTTATTCCTCTGCCCTGATAGGAAGGAAGTAAGCCTCCTGTCTGGAAAAGGTACACATAACCGCTGTCATCTCCTACTAAAAGCTCTGCCTTATTATCATTGTCTATATCTGTTAAAAATCCTTCTCTTGAAACTGAGTGTAGTCCGTATAAGCGTTTCATTTCGCCATTATTTATTGATGCTGTTCCATAGTCAGGCAAGCCCACATAAATCGTTTGATTTACAAAAAGGGGCATGCTTGTTAGCACAAATGGAGCAGAATATGTAACAATTCCTGTTCCAATACTTAGCTCAACTATTTCTTTTTTTGTATAAAGAGAATCAAACCTATAAGGAAAGCTGTTAAGGCTTATCCCATGCTCATCTGTAATGTAGATCTTGTTTTCTGAGGCAAATATAAAATCATACATACCATCATTGTTAATATCTCCTATTGAAAACATTGTTGGTTGAGAGAATGCCTTTAAAGAATATGAAGTGTCACTGTCGTACCTTAGCAATCTGTATTTGCCATAGTATCCTGACCATGTATAAATGTATGTTTTATTATTTGTCTTTACAACAACAGGTGGAGTATAAAGAGGTGTGTTCCCATAAGATATCTTATAAGGAAAGCCCTTTTTAACCTTGCCATCAGTAGAGATTATTGATAATTCTCCGGATTTATCAAGTGCCACAAAGCTATCCTTACTGTATTTTGCAAACCCTACAATGCCATCATTCATTTCTATGTGCCAGAGGGCTTTTGCATGAAGACTAATGCCTTCAATCTCTCCTTTTTGAGAGCCTATGATAATAGTATTATCAAGAAATAAAGGGGTTGCTTTTGATGGAGAAGAAAGATACGGAAAGCTATCCTTTGATACAAATTTGTTATTCTCAAAATCAAGTACATACAGGGTTCCTGATGTGTTGTGAGCAATTACCTCATCCTTGCCATCCCTGTCAATATCCTCAACAATAACATTGTTATTGAGCTCTCCAACGTCAAAAAGAAACCCATTGTCTGTGGTATTACCGTTTTTGTCAATAAGGTAAATCTCTCCGTTCTTTAACACAGCTATGTATTTTTTCCCCCCATTGCCTTCAAAATCTCCTTCAGCAAGACTCTGTATACTGCTTCCTGTATATCCTAACTTAAGCTTAAAAGTAGGGGCAGGTGGATTTCTTTTAATAACAACACGCACAGGGTTTGTGAGGGAATCAAGGATTTTTATAGTAATGCCGCTTGGTCCCATATAGCTTGAGGAATTTGGTGAGCTTTCAGGTGAGAGTATATCATTGTTCCCTTTATAATACGGATCAAAACGTGTGCCGTATTCTTCTGAGGCATCTCCATAATAGTATCTGTCAAAATCCTGGATGCCATCAGCCTCCATAAGTTTTACAGCCTTATGAGGTAGGTAGTAAGAGCAGAGGTTTATCATATTCATATCACCATACGCATCAATAATGTCTCTGTCAATATGCCATATAAGAACGCCTTCTCCTGGCAGGAATGCATCATACTCTCCGTCTTCAACATAAGTAACAACACCGTAATCAGTGTCGAGAAAAACACTGTCCTTTCTTTTTACATCGCTGAGCCTGTTTTCTATAAGGAAGTATTCCCTGTTACCATTAATAGGGACTTTTATAAGTGTTGTTTTTGAGCTATCACTAAATTTTAGAATGTCAGATGTGTCAAATTCTGCAGCATAAAGCTTAACTGTATCAGGTCTAAAGCCCTGAAAAACATAGGGTGTTTCCCAGTTAAGTATATCCCTGTCAAAAGCTGTATGAAACGAGGGAATAAACCCATTACCAAGCCATGCTCCTCCCCCCATTAAGCCAAAAGCACCAATCCCTGATGAACAATAGCTAACATCGTATAGATCCCATAATCCAAGTATGTGTCCTACTTCATGGAACAAAACACCATTAATGCCTATAACCATGTCTCCGACCCTTGGAGACTCAGGAAGCACAGATACAACCTTTATGTTTACATTACCACTGTCAACAGGAATAAACGATTGATCTAAATAGTATTCAAGAGCCTCTGGTGTGACTGTTGCGGAAGGTATTTCATTATAATAACCTAAAAAAGCAGAGGTCTGTAGATTAGAGCCAGCATGGAAAAGCACAATGCCATCAGGTCTTATCGTTGAGAAATGAAGACCTGTGTCCTTATCAGCTTCTTTTAAAGCATCTCTTACAAGGTAGACAAGTCCCCTATTATAATTAGCACTGTCTGCATAATAGGATAGAGGAAAAGGAAGCTTGTAGCTTTTAAACTCGTCTAAGGGATAGACATAGTATTCAATGACAAGCCGTCCACGGGAATTAAGGTAGTAAAAGTTCTTTAAAGCCTGCATTGCCTTTATAAAGTATGTTCTGTTGTGTGGAGGATCATAAGAAAGTGCATTGCCAGGATGACCATATCCTTTAAGATTCATATTGCCTCTTGTAGTTGCATGTGGGTTGTCTTCTTCTTTAAATTCAACCCTTATTGCTATAAGCCTTATTGTATCAGGAATTGTATCAGCAAATTTTGCCTCTTTTAACAGTTTATAATAGAAGTTTCTGAAATTTTTGTATGTGATACGAGGTAGACTGAAGGGCTTTTTTATAAAAACCTCATTTGCATAAAGTATGAAGACTAAAAAAAGCATTAAATTTATTGTTTTTTTCATTACAAAAGTATACATATTTTAAAAGTATTGTCAAGCAAAAAGATATTTTTATGGAGGAGAATTTTAAAATGTCCATGCCTCTCAATCTTTCGCCTGCCGATTGAGGGGGTTCTTTGCAGAGCAAAGAGGGGTGGGATTGTCCTTAGTTCTCACTTCTCAGTTCTCAGTTCTTTTGGCGAAGCAAAAAGCCATCCCTGATAGCAGGGGAGAGAATGAAAGAGAGAGGTTCCCAATAAAAAAATAAAATATCCTCATCTGCAATTTCTTCTAAAAATAAACATACGAGCTTTCTTTTTCTCTTTACTTAAAGAGTGTTTAAGGTTATTTCTTCCCACCCCTCTCCTTAACCC
>JALVRC010000187.1 GCA_027025255.1 Caldifarciminota bacterium | reverse complement strand
TCACATCATTAATGAATTTGTTGATATACTGTATTTCAGGGTTTAATAAAAATTTATTGGCTTTATTGATAAGTTCATGTTCAAGGATTTTTATATTAGCTTGAGCTTTTTTATACACATATTTTAAAAACAGCCCTGTAATTCCTGATACTATGCTAAGCCCTATTGAAACGAAGAAAAAGACGCTACTATTTAAAATAACAGAAACTAAACCTGTTAATAAAAAGCCTCCGGTCCAGATTAGTATTATATTTGAAAGTTTATTGAAAATGCTTTTCTCTTCAATTGTCTTGTGTTGTTTAATATATTGTTCAAAAGCTGGCTTAAGATAATTTTCAATAAAGGATTCCCTCTCAGTAATTTGTTTTAGTTGTTTTTCAAGCTTTAAAAGTTTCTCATTATTTGTTTGTAGTAGTGTTTGCTTTTCTATGATTTTTTCTTTCTTTTTTTTAAGGATTTCAGTAAGTTCTTTTATTCTTATCTCAGCATTTTCCCATTTTTGCTTTTCAGCTTGAGAAAAATCTTTCAGTTCGTTTGTCTTTTTATATGAATCCATTAATTTTTGAAAGGCCTGAAAGCATTTTTCGTAATTTTTTCTGTTCCTTGCTGAATTGTATTTTTCAATTTGTCTATTTAGTATTTCTTTTTTATGCCTCAAACTATATATCTGGTTTTCGTATTCATCATATTTGACCTTTTTTATGAGATTGTTAATGCTTTCAATATCCTGTAAAAGCCTTTTGGCTTCATTATATCTTGATTTAATATGTTGAGCCTCCTCTGTATCGGCAAGCTCCTTTTTTTTGTCAGTAAGTTTGCCCAGCTTTAATAAAGCCTGTCGTATCCTTTCAATATCTTCTGTTCTCAGCCCTGTTAACCTATCCATTATAGAAGAATAAAACCCTGCCTCTTCTTCTATTGTTAAATCGCTGTCTCTTATAACAAAGATATTTCTCAACTCATGAGGTGAGATTTTAATAAAATTGTCCGGGTATTTTTTCCCGTTAAGTACATAATCTTTTCCTTTGTATTCGACAACAACGTAGCCTTCAGGAGCATGTTCTACTCTATGGATTGCTCTAAATAGCTTTGTGATTTTAGAAGAGGTTGTTTTTAGTCTCCCTGATTTTATAAGTAGTCTTATTAAGGCATCAATTATAAGGGTTTTCCCCTGTTCATTATTCCCATAAAATAAGTTAAACATGCCTGTTTTAATGGTTATGTTTTCTAATGGTCCGTAATGAGATATTGTAAACTTTTTTATTATCATAGGTTTGCTGTTATAAAAGCCTTTATAAGCATTTGCGTTAGCTCTTTTTTATTATCTAATTGTTTAATACCTGTGTAAGTCCTTTTAAAAAGTTCGTCTTCCAGTATGTAAGAAATATCTTTAAACTCTGGTATTAGTTTGTCATTTGGTTTAAGAATGCTTTTAAATAGGTTTATAAGTTTTTTTTCGTCAAGGCTATTTGCCCTATTTATATAGCCCTTTAGATTTAATATAATCTTTGCAAAATCAGGTGTTTGAGCTATTTCTTCTTTTATCTTCTCAATCTGCCTTTTCGTTTCAAAAGGGTCCAATTCAATATTCATAACTTTATAGTAGAATGTATCTACTAAAAATGCCTGAGGAGGTCCGGGCAGAGAAAAAATATTTACATGTCTCTGGCCTGTTTCCCTTTCTGTTATAGAGACCGGAGAACCAGGATATACAAAGTAGTTTTTATTTATTTCTCTAATATTAAAACGTGAATGGAAATGTCCGGCAAGAATGTATTTAAAGTTCAAGTCAGCAAAAAAACTAAGTTTTACAGGCATATAACGTCTTTTTTCTTCACCAAAATCCTCATAAGAGAAAAAAGCATCCAGAAGTTCTCCGTGATAAACAAGGAGGTTTATTCTATCAGGAGCAGTAAGGCTTTGAATATATTTTAACCTTTCTAATACCTCAACTGTATCAAGGTCTTCATATCCTAAAGACCAGATATCAATGCCTTTATATGTATATTGCTTTTTAAAGCTTTCAAGAACAACTACATTATCCCCAAAGTATAAACCCTTCTTAAATATTTCTCTATCATGGTTTCCCGGGCTTATTATAATTCTGAATGGATTGTTTGAGAAAAGCTCTCTTATTTGTATACGCAGCTCTTCAGCTGCATTATAGTCATCAAATAAATCTCCTGCAATTATGAAAAGCTCTATTTCTTTCTCTTTTGCAAGAGATAGAAGTGTTTTTAATGCATACCACCGTTCATCATTAATGCTTTTAAGGTGTAAATCTGCAGTATGTAATATGTTCATGCGTTAGGAATATTTTCTATCCATTGCTCCTTTTCTCGGAATAATACAGAGGAAAACAGCCTCTTCTTCTCCAATATTTTTAAACTGGTGCATGTGATTTTCCGGTATATAAGCAAAAGAGTCTTTTTTAAGGATAATTTTCTCCTCATCAAGAGTTAGTTCAATTGTCCCAGAAATAACATATATCTCATGTTCCCAGGGATGCTTATGGTGTGGAGTTTTAGCGTTTTTATCAAGCTCAAAACGTCTTAAAAGAAAGTTAAGCTTGCCTTCTCTTTCATCTATTAGCCATCTAAGTCTTACGCCTGGCAGTGTTTCAAATGTTTCTGCCCCTATTTCACTATAGTGTCCTATTAACATATAACCTCCTTTTTAAAAATTATATGCATATTTAAGCCTATGTCAAGCAAATAAAACCACCTTTTAAAAAACAATGAAACAAAATAACAATTAAAACCTTGACTTTATACAGGTTTTATATATAGTTATTTAGAAATTCTATATTAAAGGAGAGATAAAAATGAGACATATAAAGATTTTTCTTCTGTTGTTTTTATTAACATGTACAAACAATGAACAGATTGTGCCTAATCCCCCGGATGTTAAAGTTGTATTTACTGGTATCAGGACTGCTTCTGCCACAGATGCTCAGATAAACTTTATAAACAATCATTTTGATTATGTAATGACTTCTTTACTTTCTCAAGATGTAAGGAAAAAGATAACAAAGCCCAAATTGTTCTTATACCGTTCTATTCAGAGTACATGGGAAAATTTCTCACAGTTTGATTGGGCTTACATTGATAAACATGAAAATATGTTCTGTCATAATAATGGGAAGAGGATTATAACCGTATATAGCTCATATCTTATGAATGGAGGTGACCTTGTAGATTCAATTAGTGGGGATGCATTAAATCATTGGATAAATTACTATGCTTTTAATGCCTCTGAACAGGTATATAAGTATGATTACGACGGGTTGTTTATTGACGAGGCAAGTCATAAATTATCCTCAGGCGTTGTATATGGTATTATGCCAACGGATGAGTATCCTGATTCAATGGATAGTAAATGGAGAGATGATAGGTATAAAGCACTGAAGTTTATAAAATCATACTTTTTGGATAAAACAGTTGTGTTTAATGGTTTGCATTCTGATAATGGAGCAGAACAGAGCTTATCATATACAGACGGAGGTATGTGGGAGACATTCGCTTTTAATGTTTCAACAGGTGAGTATTATGGTAAGAAAAAATGGCAGGAGGTAATAGAGCTGGCTCAAAGGAACAGGGAAAATAAATTTATCTGCATTGTCTCTAAAAAGGAGCATCTTACAGAAGAGATAGATACACGGATGTTTATTCTTTCAAGTTATCTTTTGGTAAGTAACAAGAATGTAGTGTTGTATATGTCTGATTTAACACTTGGAACAGATGCAATTCTCTACTATCCTGAATACATGGTTGATCTTGGGAAGCCTCTTGATAATTATACACAAGAAGAGGGATTATACAAAAGAATGTTTGAGAAAGGCCTTGTGCTTGTGAATCCTGATGATGAAAAATCCATTGCATACTCCCTTAGCAAAGAATACAATCAGGTAATCCCTAATAAAGGTGGTCTGGTAAAAGAAGACGGTTCATGGGAAGGTTATCTTTCATATCAAAAGGTCATAGGTAAGATGCCCCTTTCGCCAATGAGCGGTGTAATTCTCATTATAAAATAACATAATTGGGTTAAAAAGGCTATGAAATACTGTCTTTTTCCCTTGACTTTTCATAAAATATTTATATAATCACGCATGCTGCGAATAGAAGGTTTGTCAAAGGCATTTGGTAATGCAAATGTTTTAAAAAATGTTTCGTTTTCTATGAAGGATGGACGAATAACAGCATTT
This sequence comes from Caldifarciminota bacterium, assembly GCA_027025255.1. Classification (GTDB taxonomy): domain Bacteria; phylum Hydrothermota; class Tepidihabitantia; order B3-TA06; family JALVRC01; genus JALVRC01. The sequence continues at coordinate 4,034 of JALVRC010000187.1, read as the reverse complement.
TTAGGACCAAATGGCGCAGGGAAAACAACAACAATAAGAGCGTTGTTAGGTATTATTAGACCGGATACCGGAAAGTTCTATATGGACACTACTCCTTACATTCCGGAACAGGTAAATATGAGAAAGAATATTTCTTTCGTTCTGGAGAACGCATCTTTGTATGAGCGGTTGAACGGGTATGAAAATATGTATTTTGTTGCCCAAATATGGCAGCTTGAGAAAAGTATGGCAGAAGAGAGGATTAAAAAGCTTTTTAACGAATTAGAGATTGATTACGGTAAGAAGCCTGTAAAACTCTATTCTAAGGGTATGAAGCAAAAACTTATACTTGCAAGGGCACTGCTTCCTTCTTGCCGGTATCTTATTCTTGATGAACCACTCTCCGGTATTGATATACCTACGAAACATATTATTAGGGAAGTTTTAAAAAAAGAAAAAAACAATGGAAAAGCAATAATGTATTCAACGCATATTTTAGAAGAAGTAGAAGAGCTTGCCCAGGAAGTTATTGTTATTGCCCATGGAGAGATAAGATTTAAAGGTAGTATAAATGAATTTAGAAGTATTGATAATGATATAGAAACAGCATTTATGAGGTTGGTTGTATGAAAGGAATAATAAGTATAATAAAAAAGGAGTTTTTAAATAGCATAAGGGATAAGAGAATTTTATACATGTCAATTATTCTCCCAGTTTTTATTTATCCCTTATTTTTATTGCTGCCACTCTCGTTTACAAATGAAAAGATAAACAATGTAAAAGAAAAAAAGATTATTGTAGGTCTTTTTAAAATGGAACCTGATAGTGCTCTTAAGACATTTGAAAACAAGAATTATGCCTTTTCTTCAGTTGATAGTGTTAATGTAGAATTTATAAAGAGCGGCAATGTTGATATCATTTTATCAAAGGATAGCTTTTACAATGTTTTCTACGATCCTGAAGATATTGGTTCACAACTCGCAATGGAGCGTTTTTCTAAAGACGTAGAAACTTTTAACAAGGAAATTCTTGAGGGAATGCTTAAAAAGGTCGGGCTTTCTTCTGACTGGATTAACTCTGTAAATATTAAGAAAATTCCTTTAAAGAAGAAAAATATATCAAGCTTTTATATAATGTTAATTGCTTTTCTTATAATGTGGTCTGTTATAGGGAGTTCTGCTGTAATAATAGAGGCAACTGCCGGCGAGAAGGAGAGAAAAACACTTGAGTATCTAATAGCTTTGCCAGTATCAAGGGAAAGTATATTGATAGGTAAGATAATAACAACCTTTATCTTTGGTTTTGTCTCTTCTTTCTTAATGTTCCTTGCTTTTTCGGTCGCTTTTAAATTTTTTCTGCCTCAAGCAAGCAAAAGTCTTTTGTATTTGAATAGTGTTTCCTTTAAATATGTACATATAATTGTTCTCATTATTATTTTGACAATGCTTTCTTTTGATATGCTCTTGACGACACTTTCCATATTTGCAAAAAGCATAAGAGAAGCCCAGATGTATATGATGCCCATATCTTTTTTACTAATTTTACCTATTATTTTTATGCAAATGTTTTCAAAGGATCTGGATTCATGGGTGTATTTTGTTCCGGTACTAAATAGTATTGTTGAGATTAAAGAATTGTTGATAGGCAGGTTCGATTCTCACAATCTTTTAGTGGTTATTCTGGTATATGTAGCCTTCATCTATATCTTTTTTAAAAGAGCATTACGCTCTTTTAAAAGTGAAAAAGCGGTGTTAAGAAGCTAATACAATTATCCTTTCCAAAGTATAGCTATTTCTTTTACAGAAATGTCTGTTTTCTTGGGTTTAATAGGAATTTCTTTAATTGGATAATTTTCTAAGGTGTATTTTTTGTTCAGTGCGTTTACCTTTTCTTCAAGTGTTTTTTTGAGTTCTTCAATATCTTTTTCAAGGAGTTCTACATATTCTTTTGCTCTTTTAACATCGCTTTTTTCTTTTAGTATGCGTTTTGAACTTGAAAGTATCATTCCAGTTCTGGCTATTGGTTTCCTGCCGAATAAAAGACTTAACGCTGCTACTCCTGCATGAATAAAAGAATCTCCAGCTTTGTTCTTTACATCTTCTTTTTCTTTAACAAGCTTTTCTTTAGCTTTAAAATACCGCGTTTCAAGTATTTTTTCCTTCTTTTCAAAACTTTCAATTAGTTTCTCTCTTTCTGCACTTTTTTTCTCTCTTAAAATTTCCTGTACACGAATAGTAAAGTTTTCAATAGATTCCTCTGGTTCAGATGTAAGTTTTAACTTTTGACATTTATAGAGTTTTATTCTCTCATTTGCATAAAGAAATTCTTTAAATGTTCGTGTTATAGCTTTCTTGGCTTTTTTATCCTTTATAAACTCAGGTAGTGTAGCAAAACGGGCATTGGTAGGTGCATTTTTCATATAGGTATTAAGCTTGTCTTCACTCTCTATAGATTTGTCCCAGTCAGGAATGGATGTATTTTCTGTTATTGGTAGTTCAAATGAGCGTTCTCTGGCAATATCAATACCCCTTGTTTGGTTGAAGAATCTTACTGTTGCATGGGCATAGAGGAAAGGTTTATAGAGTATTTCTCCAATAGGAGGAGAATAATATTGAGGTATGGTAGGAGGAACAGGGTCTATCTCTTTAAATGTTTGTTTACTATTCTCGAGATTATCAAGTGATTCTTTCTCAAGGCTTTCTTTTGTGGGTTGTAGAGACGTAATTAATTCTTTTTTATCTTTCATTAGAAGGGATATTTCTTTATTTGTTAGAGGTCCTTTTAGATATGAGAGTGCCCATCTGGTATGAAAAAGATTTAACCTTTCAATATGTACACTTTTTAGAAGGAAAACCCTTTTTTTAAGGGAAGCAAGTAGTTTTCTTATGTCCTTTTTATCTAAACCATGTTCAAATTTTTCTTCAAGTCCGTCAATAACATGGGAAACATCCTGTTTAGTCTGGAGTCGGCCAATAAACCAGGTTCCTATGTTAGAAAGACCTTTATAATCGAGATCAACAGGGTTCTGGGTAGCTAATATAAGTCCTATTCCGTAAGCTCTCGCTTGTTTTAACAAAAGCAACATTGGTTCTTTGGAAGGCGGATTTTTAACAGGAGGGAAGAAATTAAAAATCTCATCCATGTACATAAGCATTCTTAAGCCGCTTGAACCAGGTTGTCTTCGCATCCATGAGATAAATCTGTTGAGTAGTATTGTTACAAAAAACATGCGTTCATTATCACTAAGATGAGCAATTGTAAATACCGCAGTTCTTGCTTTTCCGTTTTTATATAGAAGTTTGTCAAAATCAAGTTCAACCCCTTCCATCCATGCAGAAAAGGATGGACTTACAAGCATATTGTTAAATAGCATGGCGAGTTTAAGTCTGTCCTTTCGTTTGAAGAATGATGAAAGGGTCAAAACCCCAATCTTTTTAAAGGGGGGGTTTACAATATAGCCTACTAATTCTTCAATAGTTACATTTTTAGGTTGCATCCATAAATGGGATAGAATAGCACTTAAAAGGGTAAATTCTTTTGAGGTAGGAGAAACATCAAGTGAGATAAGAGAGAGTAGAGCGTTTACTGTTGAAGAAAGGTATAGAGCAAAATCTTGAGCATTGTTTATTATATGCTGAGGAGGACTTTTAAGATTTGTAAGTATTGAGACAGGAATGCCGTGGTCAGCTCCGGGGGTATATATCGTAACATCAACATTTTTTAATTGTTTTATTCTTTCAGGTGATTCATCCCATTTATTTAGTCCATCTGTCCATGTTTTTGAAATATCTTTAGCAAGTTCAACAGGATTCTTATTGTCTCTTAAGGCTTGTTCCTTAACCCATGGAAGAAATTCTTCATAAGATAGATGCTCAAACCTGAGGGCAAGATTTGTCATGTCTCCTTTGGGGTCAATAACAATGGAAGGAATATTATCAATTGCAGCTTCTTCAAGAATCGTTATTCCAAGTCCTGTTTTACCACTACCTGTCATACCAATAATAGCTGCATGGGTTGTGAAGCTCTTACTTTTTAAAAGAGTATAATTATTTGTT
>JALVRC010000186.1 GCA_027025255.1 Caldifarciminota bacterium | reverse complement strand
ATATTATCTTATGAAAATTTTGTCTGTTAATATTGATCATGTAGCAAGTCTACGTTCAGCAAGAAAAGAGAAATACCCTGAGCCCATAAAGGCTGCGATACTGGTTGAGCTTGCTGGAGCAGACGGGATTACTGTTCATTTAAGAGAAGACAGACGTCATATAAGGGAAAAAGACATTTCTCAAATTAAGGAAATTATAAATATACCTCTTACTGTTGAAGTCGGTCTTGATACTAAACGCATTGAATTTCTTCTTGATATAAAACCTCATCAAATCACACTCGTACCAGAAGTAACAACAGAAGTAACAACCACCCGAGGCTTTAATATTAAAAACGAATTTAATCAAATTAAACCTTTCATTGAAAAGATAAAAAAGGCTGATATTTTGGTAAGCTTATTTATTGAGCCCAACAAAGAAAACTGCACTCTTGCTAAAAAAATTGGTGCTGACATTGTTGAACTTAATACAAACAAATTAACTCATAGTACTTTACCCAATAATCTTACCGCCTACTTAAAAGAATTAGAAGAAGTAGCAAAATATGCTTATAGTAATGGACTTAAGGTTCATGTTGGACACGGACTTGACTATTCGCATATTAAATTTTTAAAACCAATAGAAGTAATTACCGGATATAGTATTGGTTTTTCCATAATAACCAGATCCCTGTACGAAGGTATAAGCAGGGCAGTAAAAGATATGTTAACTCTCATAAAGGATTAAGGAGGTGTAATGAAGAAATTCTGGTTTAAACATCTTGTTTTTATAATTGCAGTAATCATTGGCCTATGGCTACTCTATCCTACATACAAACTGTATACTACTCCAGAAAAAGAACTCTCTGACTGGGAAAAGAAACAGCTACATAAAAAATCTTTACATTTAGGATTAGATTTGGTTGGTGGTATGCATATGGTATTAGATGTTGACGTAAGTAAGTTAGATGCTAAACAAAGGAAGGATGCTACTGATAGAGCTCTTGAGGTTATAAGAAATAGGATTGACCAGTTTGGTGTATATGAACCAGTAATTCAGAAAATAGGAGACAATAGAATCTTAGTTCAATTACCTGGAGTTGATAGAAAACGTGCAAAAGAACTTATCGGACAAACAGCTCAACTTAAATTTATATTCCTTGAAGATAAAGAAAAAATAGTCGGTATATTTAGTGATATTGCAAGAAAAATCGGAGGTTCTGATACAACTAATGTATTTTTAAAATATATGATTCCGATGGGAGCAGATATGGGTGTTTATGAATCTAACATAGACACTGTTATGAAAATGATAAATCTAAGTAAAGATATATTAAAAAGACGAGGAGATACTATTCTTTTTGGACCGTCTGAAGAATATCAGGGGAAACCCGCCCGCAGGATATATGTTCTTAAAAACAAGGTTGAGTTAACTGGAGACGCTATTATGGACGCAAGACCTTCACCTTATCAAGGCAATGAAGCTCAATTACAAGGAACATGGATTGTAAGTCTCAATCTTCATCCAAAATATGCAAGAAAGTTTGCAAAGATTACAGGAGACAACATAGGGAAAAGACTTGCTATTGTACTTGATGGCGTTGTAAAATCTGCCCCTACTATACGATCCCGTATTCCAACAGGAGAAGCAATGATTACTACCAATGAGAAAGACCCTGATAAATCAAAAGACCTTGCTATTGTACTTCGTTCTGGTGCTCTACCAGCTCCTGTAAAAATTGCTGAAGAACGCTCAATAGGACCTTCCTTAGGACAGGACTCTATTAAAGCAGGAATCCTTGCTGCTATTATAGGTCTTATAATAGTGGCTCTATTTATGATAATCTATTACTCCTTCTCTGGTTTTATTGCGATAGTAGCTCTTATATTAAATCTCTTCTTCCTCGTGGCTGCATTAGCTGGATTTAACGGAACTTTAACCCTTCCGGGTATAGCTGGTATTGCTCTTACCATAGGTATGTCTGTAGACGCGAATGTTTTAATTTTTGAACGTATAAGGGAAGAACTTCGAGCCGGGAAAACTCCAAGAACTGCAATTGAAACTGGGTACCAAAAGGTTTTCAGAACCATATTTGATGCAAACCTTACAACTATTCTAACTGCTGTAATTCTTTACTATCTTGGAACCGGACCTATAAGAGGGTTCGCTCTAACCTTAATGTTAGGTCTTATAATAAACTTCATTACGGCAATATACTTTACAAGATACGTATATGAACTATTCCTTTCAAAACGTGGAATAGAAAAACTGTATATATAGGAGGCATAATGATAAAACTCATAAAGGAAAATACAAACTTCCATTTTGTAGAAAAAAGATTTGTTGGATATATAATATCTGGTATTATTATACTTGCAGGTTTTATTCTCTTTTTTATTAAAGGTGTTTCGTACGGAATCGACTTTACAGGTGGAACATTAATAGAGCTTAGATTTAACAAACCTATACCAATTACAGATTTAAGACATTTTTTCTCCGGTATGGGAGACGATAAAGCAGTTATTCAGGCTGTTGAGGGCGGAAAAGAATATATTGTTAAGTTAAAGCCCGGTTCAAAGATAGTTAAACAGGAAATAAATTTAAATCAAAATCTCGAAGATAAGCTTAAATACGGATTTAAAAACAACAATGTTGAGATAAGAAGAATTGAAACAGTAGGACCAAGAATAGGGAAAGAACTCCAACAGAAAGCTCTATGGGCTCTCCTTCTGGGACTCTTGATAATTCTCGTTTACGTTGGGTTAAGAATCAATATAAAATTTGGAATAGGTTCTGTAATAGCCTTGTTTCATGACGCATTCATCACACTCACAATAATTTCATTCGCAGGCGTTGAAATATCTATACCTGTAATTGCAGCCCTATTAACAATAATTGGATATTCTATAAATGATTCTATAGTAGTAAGTGTTCGTATCCAGGAATATTTAAAACGAGCCAAAAGGCATCCCCTGCATGAAATTTTAGCTATAATAAATAAAGGGATTAATGCTACTCTCTCAAGGACAGTAATTACAAGCTTAACAACATTCTTCGTTGTACTCTCTTTATATATTTTTGGAGCTCGTACTATAAGAGATTTTTCTCTAACTATGCTTATAGGAATCATAGTAGGAACATATTCTTCTATTTTCGTTGTTGCACCACTTGTTTACGAACTTTCACGCTTAACACACAAGAGCTCTTCTAAAGAGAAATCTCTCTTAAAAACATCAAAAACAGTCCCTGCTCAAGCAAAAAAAACATCCAAAATATCCAAAAAGAGAAAAGGGAATAAAAAATCGAAGAGAAAGACAAAAAAATAGCTATGTTTTTTGCCTCCTGTATGGGATTAGGATTAATCCCCTTTATGCCAGGGACCATAACTTCCCTTGCAGGAGGCATTATATTTTACCTTATTGGTAAATCCCCCTTCTTTCCAATCATCACCATCTTAATAACACTCTTATCCTTTATCATTTCCTATATAGCCTATAGTCATGTTAAAGATGACCTGCCTTCCATTACTGTTGATGAGCTGTCTGGTATGCTAATTGCATACACGTTTCATAACCCGACAATATTAACCATTATTGCAGGCTTTATTCTATTTCGCCTCTTTGATATTTTAAAACCCTTTCCTGTAAGGTATTTTGACAACATTAAGGGAGGATTTGGCATAATGATGGATGATATTGTAGCAGGAATATTAACCTCTTTACTACTTTTTATCCCGGAGATATTATGGCACGGGCAGCCATTGTAATAATTGGTGACGAAATTTTATCAGGAAGGACTCTTGATACAAATTCTCATTTTCTAATAAAACAACTAAACAAACTGGGAATTTATCTACAAAAAACAACGGTAATCCATGATAATGAAGAAGAGATATACAATGCCCTTACCGATGGAATTAAAAACCATGACATAACCATTTCTACAGGCGGGTTAGGACCAACAAAAGATGACCTTACAGTCAACGTAGCCAGCAAAATTTTCCATTCAAAACTTGTATTTAATAAAAATCTCTATGAAACAATAAAAGCAAAAGAAGAAAAGGAAACAGAAACATTAAAGAAACAGGCGTATGTCCCGGAAAAAGCTTTACTTCTTGAGAACCCTGTAGGTAATGCCCCTGGGATTTTATTCAGAAAAGATAAAAAACTTTTAATCCTTTTACCTGGTGTCCCTTCTGAAGTAAAAGCCATATTCAATACGTCTCTAATCCCGTATCTTAAAGAATTTACTGATATAAAGAAAAAAGTTTTTACAGTAAGAACATTTGGTCTTCCTGAAACAGAGCTTTCTGACTTAATTCAGCAAAGATTTTTGAAAAAGATAGAAAAAATTTCCTTTCTTCCCTCATTAAGAGGCGTTGATCTGCTTATAACAACGGATATGGAAACATTCTTATCAATAAAAAAAGAGCTTGGAAAACATATATATACATTTGACAATAAAAATATAGAGGAAATCCTTAAAAATATCTGTAAGGATAAAAATCTCACCCTCTCAATTGCTGAATCCTGTACAGGTGGTCTTTTGGGGAAAACCATTACAGATGTTTCCGGTAGCTCAGAATATTTCAAAGGAGGGATTATAGCCTATAGTAACGAAATTAAAACCTCCCTTCTTAATGTTAAAAAACGCACTATTGAAGATTTTGGAGCTGTTAGCAAAGAAGTGGCAATTGAGATGGCAGAGGGAGCTGCAAAACTTACCAAAAGCTCTTTAAGCATTAGTGTTACAGGGATTGCAGGGCCACTTGGTGGGAGTAAAGAAAAGCCTGTTGGACTTGTTTACGCTGGTTTTAAGCATAATAATAAAACAACATATAAAAAATACAACTTCACAGGTACAAGAGATATTATACGAAAAAAAACTGTTTACACTGTTCTTTTTGATCTTTTGCAACTAATAAAAACATGAGAATATTCATAGGTATTCCAATAGTTGAAAATATAAAAGAACGTATGTATGAGAACTATATAAAACACCTCTCAATAAAAGGACTAAAACCAGTTACAAAAAATAATCTACACATTACTTTAAAATTTATCGGAGAAGTAAGCAAAGAAGAAATAGAAAAAATATCTACTGTATTAAAAAATATTTCATTTGATACTTTTGATACTGAAACCGGAGATATAGATGCATTCCCGTCCATGAAACAGCCAAGGGTAATTTTTATAAAACTTGTAAAATCTCAAGACAAAATAAAAGAACTTTTTTCATTAATTGAAAAAAGGCTTTTTAAAATAAAAATAAATAAAGAGAAACGCACCTTTCATCCACATATAACAATTGCCAGAGTAAAGAAACATGCTAACACATCTATACCTCGGTTTACAATTCCTGCCTTTTCTCTTTATATAGACAGATTTGTTCTTTATGAAAGTATTCTAAAACCTCAAGGTCCAGAATACTACCCTAAAAAAACGATTTTTTTAGAGGAGAAAAATGGAACTCATTAACGTTAAAACAAAATGGCAAAGACCTCTAAACATTTTTTTAATTGTATTAGGTCTTTTCATTTTTTTCTTTAGTATTGAACTTTTTAGTGGGTCAATGAAACTATTCGGGAAAAGCCTTGCAGAAACTCTATTTAATTTTATACATAATCCTTTAATTGGTGTATTCATAGGAATCCTGGCAACTACTCTTATCCAGAGTTCCTCAGCAACAACTTCTTTGACAGTTGGACTTGTTGCTACTGGCGCTCTTCAAATAGACATGGCAATTCCCATTATAATGGGTGCTAATATTGGAACAACAGTAACAAACTCTATTGTTTCTTACTTTCATATTGGAAGGAAACAGGAATTTTCAAGAGCCTTCCCTTCTGCTGTGGTACATGATATGTTCAACGTCCTTTCAGTTCTTGTACTTTTCCCAATTGAAATATTATTCCATCCCATCAAACATGCATCCGGATTCTTAACCTCAATACTCGGAGGAACCGGTGGAATTAAATTTGTAAGTCCTATAAAACTTGTTATTAAACCTATTGTACATACAACTATTCACATTACTGGAGGAAAACCGTGGATTACAATAATTATTGCTATAATATTGCTTTATACCGGGCTAAAAATTATGGTAGATAACCTGAAAAAAACTGTTGGGCAAAAAATGGAAATATGGCTTGATAAATATCTTTTTGGAGCTGCATGGAAAGCTTTCCTTATTGGAATTGCTTTAACTGCCTTAATTCAATCTTCCTCAATCACAACATCACTAATTGTTCCAATTGTCGCAGCTGGATTTCTTACAGTGGAAAAAATTTATCCTTACACACTTGGAGCTAATATAGGTACAACCCTAACTGCGATACTGGCTGCCCTTGTTACAGGCTCTTTCCCAGCACTTCAAACTGCTTTTGCACATCTTTTTTTCAATATTTTTGGCATAATTATATGGTTCCCCTTAAAAATTGTACCTATTTCACTTGCAAAAAAATTGGGAAAATGGGCAAGTAAACATAGAATAATATCTATTGTTTACGTTGTAGGATTATTTATTATTATTCCCTTATTATTTATTTTATTACTAAGGAGGTAATATGTTTAAAGATTTATTGAATGTATTCCATAGAGGAGGACTTTTAAAGTTAGCTCTTGAGGATACCTTTAAAATGATGGAGCTCTCTCGGGAAATATTCACAAAATCAGTCAAGTTTTTCAGTGAAAAAGGTGATGTTAAAAAAATCTATGATATGGATAGACAAATAAACGAGTTGCAAATTGTTGTCCGCAGAAGGGTGCTTGAGCACCTTGCAATAAATCCCAGTATTGATGTAACAGCTTCTTTAATACTCATTACCATCGTTATTGATATTGAAAGGATAGGAGATTATGCAAAAAATATTATTGAGATGGCTGATATGTATCCTCATAAACTTACAAACAAGCTTTTTGACTATATATGGAAAGAAGAAAAAACAATCACTGCTCTCTTCCCACGCACAATAAAGGCTTTTAAGGCTGCCAATGCAGATGATGCCGTTGAAATTATGAAAAAACTTACAACTGTATCTAAAAACATGGATGGATTTATCTTAGAACTCGTAAATATTCCTGACATAACATTAAAGGATGGTATAATAGCTGCCCTTTTAGGGAGATACATAAAACGTGTTGCAGCGCATATGAAGAATATTGTTTCAAGCGTTGTAAACCCATTTGACAGGATTGGATACAAACCCCAGACCGCGTAAAAAAACTGGCTTTAAAGAGCTTTTACATTTAACACATTATCTTAAAGGCCTATATCCCAAACTCATTTTGGGTTTAGTTCTTTTAATAATTGTTGACGCTGCACAACTTTTTATTCCACAACTTGTAAAAAAAGCAATCAATGGACTGGCTCAAGGTTCTATTACAATCCTTTCCAATGCTGTTATCTTTATCCTTATTCTTGCTCTAATTATTCTTGTTTTTAGATTCTTCTGGAGGGCAATTTTAGCCTATGCAGCGATGAAAACAGAAGAAAGACTTCGTAAACATTTTTTCTCTCACCTTACAAAACTCTCAACATATTTTTTTACCAAAGAAAAGACTGGAGATCTTTTAGCACATGCTACAAATGATATATTAACTGTAAGAAGGGCTATTATGCCCGGGCTTATAATACTTACGGATGTAATTGTCTTAGGAGGCATGGCTATCTTCTTTATGATTTCAATTAGCCCTTATCTTACTCTTATATCTATCATTCCACTACCAATTCTAACACTACTTATTCTAAGGTTTTCTAAGGTAATCCATAAACGTTTTAAGGCAGTACAGGAAGGATTCTCTAAATTATCCGCAAGGGCAAATGATATATTTGGGGGAATTCGCGTGGTAAAAGCCTTTGTTCAAGAAAATGGAGAGACTAAAAGATTTGCCCGTTTAAGCAAGAATTATCTCTTTAGACAGATACAACTTGTAAAAATCTGGGGATTGTTCTTCCCTTTAATAATGGTTGTTACCAATCTATCCTTATTCCTTGTACTTCTCGTGGGAGGTAGACAAACCATACTGGGAGATATAAATATAGGTGAATTTTTCGCATTTCAAACATATATTTCTATTCTTATCTGGCCTATGATTGCAATGGGCTGGCTTATCAATCTCCTACAGCAAGGAGCTGCTTCTATGGGACGCGTAAGAAGAATTCTAACCACAAAACCCTATATACAGGATAAAAAAGATGTAAAAAATATTTATATAAAAGAAGGAGAAATAAATATAAAGGACCTTTCATTTTCTTTTAAAGACAAAAAAGTTTTAAAAAATATTAATATGAACGTAAAAGCTGGAAAAATAACAGGTATTATAGGAACTATAG
>JALVRC010000185.1 GCA_027025255.1 Caldifarciminota bacterium | reverse complement strand
GTATAGTATAGTATAGTACTTTTCTTGCTCTCTTTACTTAGAGAGACTGTATAACTATCCATCATAACCTCCCATATAACAACCTCCTTATCTTTCCCTGTAATTTTATTATACGCAAAATTTTACCTTTGTCAAGGGTAAAAACTTAAGTAAAATATTTCAAAATATTATCTAACAATTACAAGCTTTTTTACTACCTCCTTGTTGTTGTTTTTATATTTTACAAAGTAAATACCTTCAGAAAAGGTTTTTAATGGAACTCTTTTTTTATTCCCTTTAAGCACTACCCTGCCCTGGATGTCGTATATTGTATATGAATCTGTGTTGAGGAATAGGTCAGTGCCTGTAAGCTTTACAATAGTGTTGCTTATATCTTTCTCCTCTTCTATCCCTTCAAAGTCTTCCCATTTGTACACGTGTGCATACACATCAAACCCTCTGTTGTTTCTATTATCAAGCCAGACAACAACAAACAATGAGTCATTGCCTGCAACTGAGCCTTTGTTGACTACTGTCCTATACCACGGCTCATCAATATCTGCTCCTATGGGTAGCTCTCCTATGATCTTGCCTGTTTCTGTATTGAGTATAAGCCCCTTTGCCCTGATATGCTCAAGCGTAAAGTCTGTTAATAAAAGTATAGCTCTATCGTTGTGCATGATGATATCTGAGGTGTGCTCATAAGCAAATAGATAAGCAAATCCGTAATTGCTAACTGCTCCTTTATAGCTAAGTGTTGTATCCATTATCAGGTTGAAGTTCGTATCAAACACTGCATAATTATAAAATTGACCACCTTTCTCTGACATCCCTATAACCCTGTTATTCTCAATATCTCCTACAATATAGCCTGACCAGCCAGCAGGTGTTGGTACGTATACCTGATTGTAAATACTGTCCTCCACATAGTAGACAAGACTTGCAAGATGTTTACCGCTACTATTTTCTTCGGTAAATGCAATAAGGTATTTATCCCTGTCTAAATATCTTACCTGACAAGAAGGGGTACTTGAGTACGATGTCAGGGGTATTGCATTCTTGCTGGTAAGGCTGTCATCCTTGCTCCCAAGCAGTATCTTCTTGTGCATTATACTCATCAGAAACATACCCCAGGCCTCTGTAAACATGTCTATTGTATCTCCTGCGACTTTAAAATCAATCTCTTTTACTCTGAATATTGATTTATCGTATTTAACCTTTGTCTCTTTAAGCTCTGCTCCTCGTAAGTCATAAGTCTTGAATGTTATCTCCCCCTTACCATTATGATAGCCTACTGTTACATCATTTTCTCTCATGTAAACATTCGTAAAGTAGCCTACTGAATCTATAAACTTTTTCTCAACCAATGGATTGCCTTCTCTATCAAAAATGTACATATATGTCTGGTGATCTATATGATCCCAGCCTTTTATCTCTCTGTATACCACTGCAAACTTGCCATCTTTGTTCATGCTTGTCCTTACCACACCTTGATGGTATCCTGTTGCATTGCTTTTCATTCTATGTAAAGCTGTTGTTGTATTACCATTCTTATCTGTTGTTATACTGTGCATACTAAAAAGGTTATCTTTATCAATAATAACTATATCATAAGTATGTTCTTTTTCATTACACCCTATTGTGGCATCGCAGATATTTTCTGTCAGGTATTTTGTACCTGTTATATTAAGGTTATTATCAAGTGTTGTTATGTATACCCTGCCTTCCATATTGCTCCATACCACACCTGTTTCTCTGCCTCTGAAACTTGCAAGTGCGTAGTTTTCTCTTACATCTTCTGCGTTATCAAGCTCTTTCATGTTTCCAACAGGTTCAAGGTCTTTACTGAATACTCTGCAGTAGAGATGATTATCCTCTATCCATGTTACCAATAACTCTTCTTCAAGAGCGCTTGTTCCAGGATAGAGTATGGATATGTGAAGCTTTGTACCTTTGCCGCGTCTGGTTTGTATACTATGTGGGTGAACTACCTGCTTTCCAAGTGTATCATACTTAATCCAGTAAATACATGAGTCATTCTGTTGATAGTAGCCTACGATTATGCTGCCGTCTGAGAGCATACAGGCATCTGCATAACCATTCTTGGCTATAGCCATAGAAATTATCTTTGTAAGGCTATCTCCCTGCATATCATAAGCCTGCCAGTAGAATGCCTTTGTATCCATATAAACCCATGCAAAGCGTTCATTGTTTGTTAAAACCTTTATCATTGGATAATCAATAAAATCAATTACAAAGTCAATCTTTCTCTTGAAAGTTTTAAGGAGTTTCCCATTATTTGAGATAATGTTCGTAATCAAGAATTTATCCCTGCCTGAATAGTCACCAAAGTCATGAAAAACAAAGACCTCATATATGCTGCCCTCTTCAGTAATAACAGCATTTGCATTGCTGTTCTGGATTGGATTAGTAGTAGCATAACCATAAAGCATAGCGCCTTCAGTATTAAAAGGCTTCAGAAACAATGTATCGTGTGGCCTGTAAACAATAATATTAGGATCATACGCATGTTCTGAGTAGATAAATTCAAGAGAAGAATAGAAAAGGCATCTTTCACCATTTGAGTTCCAGGTATAAGATGGCTTTACAAACCAGAAATAAAGAGGAATTTCTAAGTAATCATTAACAAGTATATCATTACTTGCAAAAAGCATTATAAACAGCATATTACCTCCTGTAAAAAGGGGGGGGCACCAGCCCCCCCTTTTTTTAATGTGTTATTGCGTTATTAGTCTCTTTCGCCATAAATATCTCCATGAGCCGTATCAGTAGGAGTGTAATAATACCATTTGCCTCTCATTTCGTTTTGTACAGGTTCATCAAACTTACCTTTCCATGGACCAGATATTGGATTACCATTGCTGTCCACAGGACTTATTGTCCACCATGAACCAGATACACTGTCATTATCATCCAATGTACCATTAAATTTACCATAGGCGTTATGCATAGTATCTGTCCAATCACCAGTTATTGTTTGTATATTATTATATGTTCGGATTGTCCCCCGCCATGCTGCAAACGGTGTAAAGGTATCTCCAGATGGAGTAACAACTTCACCGCCTGCTGTTCCTGACCAAGCACCGTCTGATGTAAGAAGTTCATACAGGTTATCATTGTCCATATGTTTATGCTTCACAATCTGGGGCTTAAAAAGCCCTCTGCTGTAGCCGCCGTTTGTAGCGGCTACAAATGTCAAGGTAATAGTTATAACAACAACTATTACCAAAATCTTTAAATTTTTAAGTTTTTTCATTATAACCTCCTTGTTTTTGATATTTAACTTACAAACATACTCATGTTGATTTTCATGTTTTTTGTAAATTAATTTTTCCCTGCCCGTGTTTGTCATGGGCAGGTTATGGAGGATGATCTGAAGTCTGAACTTTCAAACATAAATCTTTGCACCTTTTAATTGAAAACGAAAATATACGTATAGTATAGTATAGTACTTTTCTTGCTCTCTTTACTTAGAGAGACTGTATAACAATCCACAATTACCTCCCATATAACAACCTCCTTATCTTTCCCTGTAATTCTATTATACGCAAAATTTTACCTTTGTCAAGAGTTAAAACTTAACTAAAATATTTCAAAATATTATCTAACAATTACAAGTTTCTTTACTACCTCCTTGTTGTTGTTTTTATATTTTACAAAGTATACTCCTTGAGTGAAATTTTTTAGGGAGAGTTTCTTTTGCTTGCCCTTAAGTACAACCCTACCCTGAATGTCGTATATTGTATATGAATCAGTGTTGAGCATAAGGTCAGTGCCTGTAAGTTTTACAATAGTGTTGCTTATATCTTTTTCCTCCTCTATCCCTTCAAAGTCTTCCCATTTGTACACATGTGCATATACATCAAAGCCTCTGTTGTTTCTATTGTCAAGCCAGACAACAACAAACAAGGAGTCATTGCCTGCAACAGAGCCTTTGTTAACTACTGTTCTGTACCACGGCTCATCAATGTCTGCTCCTATGGGAAGCTCTCCTATGATACTGCCTGTCTCTGTATTAACTATAAGCCCCTTTGCCCTTATATGCTCAAGGGTAAAGTCTGTTAAGAGTAGTATGGCTCTATTGTTGTGCATGATAATATCTGAGGTGTGCTCACTTCCACTTCCGTAATTGAAATCAGCTCCATGATAGCTCAATGTTGTATCCATTATAAGGTTGAAGTTTGTATCATATACTGCATAATTATAAAACATACCGCCCTTTTCTGACATACCAATAACCCTATTATCCTCAATATCTCCTACAATGTAGTCTGACCAGCCAGCAGGTGTTGGTACATATACCTGATGGTTGATACTGTCATTCACATAGTAAACAAGACTTGCAAGACTTTTACCGCTTCTATTTTCTTCGGTAAATACAATAAGGTATTTGTTCCTGTCTAAATATCGTACCTGACAGGAAGGTGTACTTGAATTCACTCCTAAGGGTAGTGTATCCTTTGTAGTAAGGATCTCATCTTCACTACCTAAGAGTATTTTTTTATGTATTACTCTCTGTTTTCTTTGATTTTCTGTAAACATGTCTATTGTGTCTCCTACCACCTTAAAATCAATCTCTTTTAACCAGATTGTCCATTTATCATACTTAACCCTGGTTTCTTTAAGCTCCGCTCCTCGTAAGTCGTAGGTCCTGAACACTATCTCATACCTATCAATATGATAATTACGAATAACATAACCTACTGTTACATCATTCTCTCTCATGTAAACATTGGCAAAATAGCTTAGTGAATCAATGAATTTCTTCTCAACCAATGGATTGCCTTCTCTATCAAAAATATACATATATGTCTGATGATCTGTAGGCTCAAGGCTTTTTATCTCTCTGTATACCACTGCAAACTTGCCTTCCTTGTTCATGCTTGTTCTTACTACTGCCTGATGATAACCTGCTGCATTGCTTATCCTCCGCAGAGGACTTACTGTATTACCATTCTTATCTGTTGTTATACTGTGCATGGTAAACCTGGTATAAAGATTTGCATCATCAATTAGAAATATATCGTATGTATGCTCTTTCTCATTGCAACCAATTGTGGTATAGCGTATATTTTCTGTTAAGTACCTTGTTCCAGTTATATTAAGGTTATTATCAAGCGCTGTTATGTATACCTTATTTTCCATGTCGCTCCATATAATTCCTGTTTCTCTGCCTCTGAAACTTGCAAGTGCATAGTTTTCCCCTGCCTCTTCTCCATTATCAAGCTCTTTTATGTCTCCAACAGGCTCAAGGTCTTTACTGAATATCCTGCAGTAGAGATGATTATCCTCTATCCATGTTACTAATAACTCTTCCTCAAGAGCACTTGTTCCCGGGTAAAGTATGGATATGTGAAGCTTGCTCCCTTTGCCGTGATGAGTTTCTATACTATGTGGATGTATTACCTGTTTTCCAAGTGTATCATACTTTATCCAGTAAATACATGAGTCATTCTGTTGATAATAGCCTACGATTATGCTGCCGTCTGAGAGCATACAGGCATCTGCATAACCATTCTCTCCTATAGGCATAATGACTACCTTTGTAAGGCTGTCTCCTTGCATGTCATAAGCCTGCCAGTAGAATCCTCTTGAGTCCATATAAACCCATGCAAAGCGTTCATTGTTTGTTAAAACCTTTATCATAGGAGAGTAAATAAAATCCACATTTACAAAATCAATCTTTCTTTGAAATGTTTTTTTAAGTTCTCCCTTATCTGAGACAATATCCATAATCAGGTATTTATCTCTGCCAAAACCATGAGCAACAAAAACTTCATAAATGCTGCCATCTTCAGCAATAACAGCATTCCCATTACTCCTGTTGTCAGCCCTCCTATCATAAATGGTATAATCCACTGCTCCTGTAGTTGCAAATGGCCTTAGAAAGAGTGTGTCATGGGCTTTGTAAACAATAAGATTAGGGTCAAATACTTGAGGAGAATAAAGGAATTCCTGAGAAAAATAGAAAAGGCATCTTTCTCCTTTTGAGTTGCTGGTTAATGAAGGCCTAACAAACCAGAAATAAGTAGGAGTTTCCGAATAATCATTAACAAGTATATCATTACTTGCAAAGAGCATTATAAACAGCATATTACCTCCCGTTTTTATATATATTTAACATATAACATCCCTTCACTTAAATATCGCAACTTTGTACGTACATATTTCCTATCCGTATTCCCATCTAACAACTACCATTATACTCAATCTTTTACCTTTGTCAAGGGTTAAAACTTAACTAAAATATTTCAATTATCATCTGAAAACTTTAAAAAACATAATACCTAAGGCTAAAATATTTGTTATCGCAAAAAGTTGCTTTAAATATTTTGGCTTTGAAAAAGAGGAACAAGAAATGAACCTCCTGACACCCCAACCATTCCTGATGCAATACCAGTAAGTACTGTAGCTGGCAACGCAACAAACAAATTAACACTGTATGCCTTATTGTCTAACTTAAATACGACTCTCCCTTTTTTATTCATTGATTTTCTTTTATGCTCTCTTACTGGAAAAAACATAATAAGCCCACTTAAAAACAAAAGGATAGCAAATACCAACTTTAACATTTTAGCACTAAATAGATGTGAAAAATATCCTCCAGCAAAAGCAGAAATAGCAATAATAACGCCTAAGAAAAATGCCATAGACCAGAATATATTTTTCCTCCTTCCAAACATGAGAGCAGCAGCAGTAGCAGCTAAGAAAAGAATAAACTGTCCAGTAGCTGAAGCCTCATATATACTTAATCCTGCTAAACTTAGGGTAATTACGTAGAAATTACCACCGCCCTTACCAACCATTGTCATAAGCACGGCAATTATAAAAAAAGCTATTTAAACATATACTATAGTCATTTAATACTCAACTATGATATACACAACTGTAAAAAATTAACTATTACCCTCCTGAGCTCTTAAATACTCTTCTTTTAAAGTGTTGATAAGCTCCTTTACAGAAACTATCCTGTCTATTTTATACGCATTCGCGCCAGCAAAAGAAAATCCCTGAGACAGTATTCCTTTCTTAGCATTTGTCAACGCAAGCGCAATACAATAAGGTGAATTCTTGAAATCGCAAGTTTTAAGACATTTCCACGGACATTTGAAAGGAATTCTCTCTCCTCTTTTAACCTCTAAAAGAAACTCATTTTTTATAGCTCTACCAGGAAGACCAACAGGACTCTTAATAATAACAAGATCCTCTTTCCTCGCATTCACATACATTTCTTTAAATCTATCGTCCGCATCACATTCATAGGTTGCAACGAATCGTGTTGCCATCTGAACCCCATCAACACCAATATTTAAAAATTTATAGATATCTGCGCCTGTATATATACCTCCTGCTGCTATTACTGAAATTTTTTTACTGTATTTATCCTCAAAAGGTTTTACACCTTCCATTACCTGTTTAACCAGATTCTCAAGTCGGTACTCAGGATCATTGATTTGCTCAAGCTTAAAACCCAAATGTCCACCGGCAAGCGGACCTTCAACAACAACTGCATCGGGAATTCGGCCATAATTTTTCCCCCAGGACCTAAAAATAATTTTAAGAGCCCTATCTGAAGAAACTATGGGAATAACCTTTTTAGAAAAGGCTTCTAAGTGCTCTTGGGAAAAATTCTTTGGAATTTTTAAAGGAAGACCAGCTCCCAAAAAAATAAAGTCAATACCCTCTTCAACTGAGACAAGTGCAAGCTCTTCATAATCAGACAAAGCAACCATGATATTAACACCTATAAAACCTTGAGATTTCTTCTTTGCCTTCTGAATTTCTTTTCTAAGAGCTCTTTGATTAGCAGCCTTAGGATTCATCATTACATCAGGCTCAAACATTCCGATTCCTGCAGCTCCTATTACTCCAATGCCTCCTTCGTTTGCAACAGCAGAAGCCAGGCCTGAAAGAGAAATTCCTACACTCATTCCCCCTTGAATAATGGGAATATTCATCTCATACTGCCCAATTTTCAATACGGGCATAGTGTTTAAACTCATAAAATTATACCTCCAGTATTAAAAAATAATAAAAATTGTGTTATTTGAATAAATAAATACCCCATCCAGAACTACCTCATATTTATAAACATACCTGTAAAAAAAGGAATTAACCACATTAACCATACAAAAATACTAAATATATGAAAATTTTGAATAAGCTTCTTATCATTTTTAACCAGTACAATTGTTGCCCATATAGCGTGAAAAGCCATTAACAAAATTGCTATGATGCCAGTAATACCGTGAATATTCACCTTTAAACCTCTACTTATGACACTCATCAATGTTGTTCCCGCTGTATCAAAGCTAAAACCAATCCAGAAACAAACAAGATGCCATTTTTTTAATTGGCCATCAAACTTTTCAGCCCATACACCAATAGTATAAAAAAGAAAAGCACCTACAATTAACACAACAGAATATCCCAGCAT
>JALVRC010000184.1 GCA_027025255.1 Caldifarciminota bacterium | reverse complement strand
CAGATAGAGTATAATAAAAAAAACAACATAGTTCCCAGAACAATAAAAAAATCAAAAGAAGAAATTCTTAAGGCTACTTCAATAGCCGATTCCAATAGGAATACGAAGAATGAATATGAAATTAATGATATAAAATTGCCTACATCTAAATTAGAAATTATTGAACTAATTGAGCATTTAAGAAATGATATGAAAAAAGCAGCTAAAGTGATGGAATTTGAAAAAGCTGCCCTGATAAGAGATAAAATTAGAGAATTATCCGAATATTTGGAGGTCAAATGAAAATAAATGAAAATATTGTTAAAAAAATTGTTAAAAATGCTTTAAAAGAAGATATGGGTAAGAAAAATGGTGATGTTACAACTCAATGGATAGTTGATAAGAACCTAAAGGTAAGAGGCGAAGTCCTCTTTAAGGAAGAGGGTGTCTTAGCCGGTATGGATGTTTTTTATTTGGTTTTTAAAGCCCTAAATGAAGAAATAGATATAAAACGTTTCTATAGGGAAGGACAGTTTATAAGTAAAAATTCTGTTGTCGCTGTTATTGAAGGTAAGGCTATTGATATTCTTTCTGGAGAAAGGACTGCTCTTAATTTTTTACAACATCTATGTGGTATAGCAACACTTACAAGAAGATTTGTCAATGAGACAGAAGGGACTAAAACTCGTATTCTTGATACGAGAAAAACTTTGCCAAATTTAAGGTATCTTGAGAAATATGCTGTTACTGTTGGAGGCGGAAAAAATCATAGAATGGGTTTATATGATATGGTACTTATAAAAGACAACCATATTGTAGCAGCAGGGAGTATTGAGCGGGCAATAGAAATTGTTATGAAAAGAAATAAACGTAGAAAAATACAACTTCCAGTAGAAATTGAGGTTAAAAATATCAATGAATTACTTATTGCCTTAAGATATCCTGTACAAAGGATAATGCTTGATAATATGGATATCAAGGATATTAAAAAGGCAGTTGAACTTGTAAATGGTAAGGTTCCTCTGGAAGTTTCTGGCGGAGTAAATATTGATATGGTTAAAATTATATCCCAAACAGGTATAGATTATATATCTGTAGGGGCTCTTACTCATTCAGCTAAGGCAATAGATATTTCTTTAGAACTTTCTATAGTTTAAAACTATCATTAATCTTTTTTTAAAGCATCCCATGTATTTTTAAGAACAGTATAAGCTTTATCAAGTACTGTACCTTTTTTACCTATTTCTCCCAACGGATAGTTAGTTAGTATTTCTATACCTTGAGAAACATTTTCAACTGCCCAGATATGAAAGATTCCTTTGTCCATTGCATTTAGTACTTCTTTTTTTAACATCATTTCATCGATATTCCTTTTGGGGATCATAACCCCACACCCTTCCGGGAAATTGTATAGCTTACATATTTCGTAAAATCCTTCTACTTTTTCATTTATTCCCCCAACTGACTCGATTTCTCCCAATTGGTTGACAGCTCCTGTTACAGCTATATATTGTTTGATTGGTATATTAGAAAGGGCTGACATAGCAGCATAGAATTCTGTACTTGATGCACTATCTCCATCAATTTCATCATAGGTTTGTTCAAATCCAATACTAATATTTACAGAAAAAGGAATATCCTTTGCAATAAGTTCTCCAATAAGGCCTTGAATAATCATTATGCCTTTAGAGTGAATTTGTCCACTCATATCTACTTCTCTTTCAACATTTATGATGCCATCTTTTCCTGCATAAGAACGAGCTGTAATTCTTATAGGTTTACCAAAAGTATAAGTTCCAAGATCAATTACACTAAGTCCATTGATGCTACCTGCTTCTTCTCCTTTCATTTTTATAATAATATCTCCATTTCTTATAAGTTCGTTGTAGTAATCATGTATAGCTCTTGATCTGAGTGATTTTTCTTGTAAGGCTTTTTCAATATCTTTACTGGTCACAATGCTATTCTTTGTCCAATAGTTTGCTTCTTCCATAATGTTTATAATTGCATCAAATCTTGTACTTAACCTTTTTTGATTACCAGCTATACGAGAACCATACTCAATGATTTTAGCTACAGCATCATTAGAAAAATGTTTTAAAGAGAATTTATCAATCTGCCATACAATAAAATTAACATATTTTTCCTCATTGGTTTTGTTACGTTTCATGAATGTTTCAAAATCAGCACGTACTTTAAAAAGTAAAGGTAGTTCGTTATCAACGTCGTATAGTTTTTCATATAACGATCTGGAGGAGATTATGATTATTTTCATATCAAATGGTATTGATTCAGGGTCCAGACCGACATTTATATTCCTTCCTTTCCCTGATACGTAATCAATTTTTATATTGTTGTATTTTATTGCTCTTTTAATACCTTCCCATATTCCTTCTTTTGTAATCGTATTAAAGTTTAATGGAAGAATTAAAACTCCTCCATTGGCTTTATGAAAATAGCCAGGTACAATATCCATAAATGTAGGAGGGTTATCTGAAAACATCTGGATAGAACCAAAAAGATCTGCATAGGTGGAATTGTTATTTTCATATACAGGGGCATGTTTATCATGTGTTCTATCAATAAAAAGGTTTATCTGGTATCTGAACATTATTTTATAGAAAAGTTCTTTTCCATTTTCTCCCTTTAATGTTGATATATTTTTTAGAATATCAGCTTTTAAATGAGTTAAATACTTTTTTATTTTTTTGGTGTAGCCAAATTTTTCTTTAAGGTCGTCTATGGTAGCGTTTACGTCATTGAGAATGAATCTTCTATCGAAAAATTCTTTTTGTTCTACTTTTT
>JALVRC010000183.1 GCA_027025255.1 Caldifarciminota bacterium | reverse complement strand
TATAAATTATGAATATATGCCAGTATATATGAAGTAAAAAGCTTGACTTTTTTTCAAAGATATGTATAATAGATATAATTTAAGTATGTTTTAAGGAGGAAAATTGGATATTGATGATTTAATGCAAAAAAATATAAAGGAATTGCGTGAAACAGCTAAGAAATATGGAGTAAAATATTCTGGTAAAAAGAAATTTGAACTTGTTCAAGATATCATACTTACTTTAAAAAAGGAACAGGCAAATAAAGAAGAAAAAGCTGAGCACTATACAGGTAAAAAAAGAGAGTCAGTTTCCAGCAAAGAAACTCCCCAGACATCCATTGTTACAGGTGTACTTGATATATTGTCAGATGGTTTTGGTTTCTTACGTTCTCCTCAGAATGGATATCAGCCGGCTAAAACAGATATATATGTTTCTCCCAGTCAAATAAAACGGTTTGGTCTGAAAACAGGTGATACGATATTGGCAAAAGCACGTGCCCCACAAAAGAAAGAAAAGTTTAATTCCGTTGTGCATATTGAAAAGGTAAATGGTGAATCAGTTGAAACCATAAGGTTTAGACGTTCATTTGATAGTTTGACACCTCTTTATCCTACTGAGAGAATTCACTTAGAGAGAGAGGAAGATAAAGATTTGTCAATGAGAGTTGTTGATTTATTTGTCCCTATAGGTAAAGGGCAGAGAGGTTTAATAGTATCTCCTCCAAGGGCTGGTAAGACTATACTATTACAAAAAATAGCTAATAGTATAACTACGAACCATAAAGAGATATCTTTAATTATTCTTTTGATAGATGAAAGACCTGAAGAGGTAACTGATATGGAGCGTTCAGTCAAAGCAGAAGTTATAAGCTCCACTTTTGATGAGGTTCCGGATAGGCATGTTCAGGTAGCTAATATTGCTTTAGAGAAGGCCAAACGTCTTGTAGAGCATGGTAGAGATGTTGTAATACTTCTGGATAGTATTACAAGACTTGCAAGGGCTCATAACCTTATAATTCCACATAGCGGTAGAGTCTTAACAGGTGGTCTTGATTCTGGCGCACTTCAGAAACCCAAGAAATTATTTGGTTCAGCAAGGAATACAGAAGAAGGAGGTAGTTTAACAATAATAGCTACAGCTTTAATAGAAACAGGTTCGAGAATGGATGAGGTGATATTTGAAGAGTTTAAAGGAACAGGTAATATGGAGCTTGTTTTAGACCGAAGGCTTGCAGAAAGAAGAATTTTCCCGGCAATTGATCTTGCTCGTTCTGGAACACGAAAGGAAGAACTTTTATTAACTGAGTTTGAGTTAAATAGGGTTTGGCTTTTAAGGAAGATTCTTGCAGATATGAATCCTATTGAAATGATGGAATTTATAAGAGACAAAATGCGTCTCTCAAGAAATAATGTAGAATTTTTAGAATCAATGAATGGATAAAATTAGGAGGTTTTAAATGAAACAGGGAATACACCCTAAATATGTTGATTGTGAAATAGTATGTGCGTGTGGTTTTAAAATAAAGACAAAGTCCACAAGAGAGAAGATTTCTGTAGAAATTTGTTCTCATTGTCATCCTTTCTTTACAGGAAAGCAGAAGCTTATTGATACAGGTGGTAGAGTTCAGAGATACAAACGTAGATATTCCAAATATCAGGAGAAAAATGCGTGATATAACAACCCTGTTTGACCGAATAAAGAAAAGGTTTAATACTATTCGGGGGTTTCTTTGAAAAGATGGATTATGACAGGGAAAGAATAAGACTTAATAAGCAATTAGAAGATGGAAGTATATGGACGGTTGATAAGAAGAAGGCTGAAGATATTACAAGGCGGTTAAAGTGGGTGGATAATCTTTTAAGGGATTTTCATTTAATAGAGAATGATATTGAGACAATAGCAAGTTTTTTGAATGAAGATGATCAGGAAATACTTACAGAGGTATCTAAAACATTAGAGAAAACAGACAGGTTGATGACTTCATTTGAGATAAGACTTTTGTTAAGTGAGAAATACGATAGAAATAATGCAATCTTGAGTATTCATCCGGGAGCAGGAGGAGTTGAATCTTGTGATTGGGCTGGGATGCTGAAAAGGATGTATGAAAGATTTTTTGAAAGAAAAGCATTGACTTATACCATTATTGATTTTGAACCAGATGACGTTGCAGGAGTAAAGAGTGTAACCTTTGAGATAAAGGGGGATTTTCCATACGGACTTTTAAAAGGGGAGAGAGGAATACACAGGCTTGTTAGAGTTTCACCTTTTGACGCAACAAACAGAAGACATACCTCTTTTGCTGCAGTTGATGTTTTACCTGTACTGGATGATGTAGAAATTCATATTGATGATGATGATTTGAGGGTAGACACCTTTAGAGCAAGTGGTCATGGTGGTCAGAATGTTAATAAGGTTTCTTCCGCTGTAAGAATAACCCATAAACCTACAGGTCTGGTTGCACAATGTCAGAATGAAAGATCTCAATATCAAAATAAGCAAAACGCTTTGAAAATTTTAAGGGCTAAACTTTTTGAGTTAGAATTAAAGAAAAAAGACAAAGAATTAAACATGGAAAGAGGCGAAAAAAAAGATATTGCCTGGGGTAATCAAATACGTTCGTATGTGCTTTTCCCCTATCAAATGATAAAGGATCACAGAACAGATTTCCAACGTCATGATGTTGATAATGTTTTAGACGGCGATTTAGATGATTTTATCTATCATTATCTGATAAAATTTTCTCATGGTTAATTTCTATGTGGATGTTATGCATGGTAAGTTTGCAAAAACTATGAGAATGATGGGAT
>JALVRC010000182.1 GCA_027025255.1 Caldifarciminota bacterium | reverse complement strand
GAATTAAATACCGGAACCTATACAGATGAAAGCGGCTATTTTATTATAAAACACATAAACATTGACAAAATAACGGTTCAGGTCTCCTATGTAGGTTATAAGTCCAAAACAATTAAACTTGATATAAAAAAAACAAACACAATCACAGTAGAATTAACTCCGTATCCACTATCTACTCAAACAATTCGTGTATCTGCCTTAAGAGAAAGATTTAAAAATGAAGTTGATATAAGCAGGGTTAATTTCCAGAGTAGAGATCTGAATTATCTTCCTTCTTTATTAGAATCTGATCTCATACGTTCTTTGCAAACCTTACCTGGAATCATTACAATGCACGATCTATCAAACAAAATTTATATAAGAGGGGGAACCCCTGATGAAATTCTTATGTATCTCGACGGGATTACAATCTACAATCCTGCCTCTCATCTATTTGGATTATTCTCTACCTTTAATACTGACGCTGTTAAAAATGTTGAGATGTATGCTGGTGCATACCCTGCTCGTTTTGGCGATAGGCTATCAGCAGTTATAAACATTACAACCAAAAACGGGAATAGTAAACGTTTACGAGGAGAACTATCTCAAAGTTTTTTAAGTACCCGTCTATTTATTGAGGGTCCAATCCTAAATAAATCAACATTTCTTTTAAGTTTTAGAAGAACATATTTTGATTTTATTGTCTGGCTATACAGCTATCTTGCCGGGATGAATAACATAAACCTTCCTTACTATTTTTATGACTTTTTATCTAAATACAGATTTTCCGTTTCAAGAAATTTATACTTATCACTGACTCTTTATGGGAGTGATGACATTATATCATTCACAGACGAAACTTCTGCTGAAGCTCAAAAAAACAAAATAAACATTCAATGGGGGAATAGAGGGTTTTCAACCAATCTTTTTGCATACATTACACCATCTCTGTATGGGAATTTAACAATAGCCTATAGCCTATTCCATACAGACCTGAATGCCCTATCAACCGAAGAAACCATACGAATTTTTCAACATATCCACGATTTCACTCTAAAACCTGACTTCACCTTAAAAATAGATGAGAAAAAAACGCTTCTTTTCGGATTTGACATGAAATACCTGACATTTTCAGAAAACTCACTATTCAGCTATTACAGAGATACTACATCTGACACTTCAAATACATTTTTATTCCCGGCTTACTGTGAGTTTAAATACAAACCACTTTCTAAAATTCTTTTTGATACTGGTATACGTAGCATATATTCTTATACTCTTAAAAACGTTTATATTAACCCAATTTTATCAGCAAAATACTTTATATCTGATTTCTTTACATTTAATATCTCGCTCGGCAAATACAATCAATTTCTCTATACAATAAATAGTCAGGAAGCTTACTTTTCCATATATGATATATGGAAACCTGTGAAAAAACCACCAGTACCTGAAAACTATCACATTGTTTCAGGGATAGAAAATCTCTTTTCTAATGGGAGCAGGTTTAGATTAGAAGCCTTTTACAAATACTATAAGAATGTAAAGATACCTAAAAACAGCAATTTTATGTTCTCCTTCCCAGAAGATAGTATATATAATGGTACTGGCTATTCTTATGGAATTGAATTCTTCTTAAAGGGAAAATATAAATTCATAAGCGGCTGGATTACATACACATTTACATTAACAAGACGAAAGTATTTGGCACGCTGGTATGCACCTGCCTATGATAGAACCCATTCATTAAACCTTGTTCTTTCAAATACCTTTGGTAAAAATACTGTTATTCTACGCTGGACATTTGGGACAGGACTCCCTACAAGTGGAATAATTGGAAAAATCAAACAATACTACTATGATCCAATAGAAAATTCTACCTCATATACCTGGGAAACAATATATTCTTTAAAAGACGGTATCAGACTACCTCCGTCTCACAGACTGGATCTACATATTGAAAGAAAATTCAAAGCCTTTTCTCTGCCTGCTTTTTTATTTTTAGATGTGATAAATATATATATGCAAAAAAACATAGTATTTTACGAAATAATATACAGGGATGAAGACTCTCCTCCAGAAATAGAAGGTTATTCATTCCTTCCCCCTGTACCTATAATAACGTTAGGAATAAAGGTAAAATTATGAAAGTTAAATATACAGTTCTATTAGCCCTTTTCCTTATGGTTAATTGTTCTCAAGAACCTGTAATAAATGCCGATATAAAAAAATACAACATTTTTAGCGTCTTAAGAACAGATAAAGATACACAAAAAGTAATAATTACCAAGATTTTAAAACTCAATCAAACAAAAGGGTTTGTAGATGTTAATGCCTGGGT
This sequence comes from Caldifarciminota bacterium, assembly GCA_027025255.1. Lineage (GTDB taxonomy): Bacteria > Hydrothermota > Tepidihabitantia > B3-TA06 > JALVRC01 > JALVRC01. The sequence goes on along the minus strand of JALVRC010000182.1, from coordinate 6,187 downwards.
TTATTCATCTAAGGATACCTTTAAATTAGAAAGAATAAACTCTGAAGAATTTATAGGTCTTTTCTCACCGATAGACGGGAGAAAATACACTTTAAAAATTACTGGAGAAAACAGAGACTTAAACGTTAGCTGTAAAATACCTGATAAATACGAAGTCCTTTCCCCTCAAGAAAACGATACAGTTTTAAATTCTCTTTTAATAGAAATAAAACCCGGGATGGACAACTATATATATTTTATTTATATTAATGAAACGTTAAAAGGAAGTTTTTTTAAGTACGAATATCCAGAAACTGATACCATTCTTTTTACGATTTCCTTAGACAATGTAAAAACAGATACCTTTTTTAATTTATCTATATTTGCCTTAGACAGCGCAGGATTCTTTGCATATTCAAATATAAACGACGATTTAGAAGATACTTTGCCTGATTACTATGGCAAGTTTTATGGTTTTAATGTAAAAAATACAAAAATATTTAAAAAAAGGAGGTAATATGTTGTTAGTTTTTTTTGCAGTAACCTTCAATAGTGATGACCTTGCACCTATAGGAACATATGTAGAAATTATATCTGACACATCTAATGAAATAAGTGTTAATGTTGGCAATCCTGGTCTATCACAGACCTGGGACTATAGCGACAAAACAGAAGGAAGAATTTTTAAGATTCAGTATATTAATCCAGATGATGCTGAATATAAAGACAGCTTTCCTAATGCTAATAGAGTTCACTACTGGCATTTTACCGACGAAGACGGAAGTTATTATACATGGGCATTCTATAAAGTTTCCAGTGATAAATTAGAAGCCTTAGGGAATGCTCATAAAGCTGAAAAAACAGATACAACAATAGAGATAGTGCGTAAATTTGATACCCCTCATCTTATTACTACTTTCCCTTTAAATTTTAACACCTCATGGCGTACCTCATGGGAAGAAAACGATACATTTTCAGTTGGAGCACTTGACATTATTACTCATGTATTGGACACTTCTTATTCTATTGTGGACGGTGAAGGCATATTAAAAGTTCCTAAAGGGAACTTCAATGCATTAAGGATAAAAACATACGACACCTCAATAACATTTACAACCGTTGGCAACTTTACTGATACAACCATAACAACAGAAATTAAATACACATGGTTAGTAAAAAAGATAGGGAACAGCGCTTTTATAACGAGTAAAGATAATGAAACAGATGATAATTTTACCCAGGCTAAAGATGATGGCTATCTTTATTCAACTTCCTATATACTTGAAAATTATAAAGGAAAAAGTGATGAACCTTTTAATATTGAAATAAAAGGCAATAATCTTTATCTTAATATAAAATCCGGGATAGAAGAGCTTGAAATCTTTAATATTTTAGGGAAAAAGATTGTATCTTCAGAATATTTAAAACCAAAAAATTACCATTATGAATTAAACAACGGCGTATTCTTTATTAAAATTACTACTGACTCTCAGACTTACATAAAAAAAATAACAGTTATAAATTAGAAAAATGAGTATCATTATCTTTTCTATAACAATTGTGCAAAATTCTTTTGCAGGTGGTGATAGCATAATCGGTCCAGTCCAGAGCTGGGCTGACTCTAACGGATATTATGCGGCTGAAAGCCTATTTGTACCAATGAATCAATTATTTCTGATACCTTACTCACTTGAGATCAATGAACAAAACTGGGAAAAACATTCACTGGGAACAAGTGGAGGAAATATTTATTCAGATATCATGCCAGGAGACATTGATGGAGACGGAGATTTAGACCTTATTGCACCTATTTCCAGGCAAAAACAACTGGTAATTTTTATTAACGACGGAGATGGCAATTTTGACAAAAGAGTAGTCTTAACCGGTGAAACCTACTCTTTTGTGATGCCATCTGATGTTGACTCTGACGGAGATATGGATATACTTTATACAGTTGAAAACCAACAGAACTATCAAGGAGGATTATACTGGTTAGAACAAACTACTTCAATGACCTTCACCTCACACAAAATCACAGATAAAACAGGCTACATCTGGGCTAACAGTGGGGATTTTGATAATGACGGAGACATAGATGTTATTGCAGCACAAACAGGGAGTGGGAATGATCCTGCTGGACCAGTTGAAATATATAAAAATGACAACCAGAACTTTACCCTTGCTTTTTATAGCTCAACATCAATAAGAAGAATCTGGGTTGCGGACTTTAACCAGGATGGTCTTTTAGACTATGGAGGCAGTCAATGGCCTCTTTTAGTTTCTCTTAATCAAGGAGATTTTACTTTCAAAATAGTATTTCAAACCAGTTCATTTGATGGTTGTGGTGTTGCTGATTTCAACAGAGACGGATATCCTGATATAATGGGTGGATACAGAGATATTGGTTTACGGTGGTATGAAAACCAATTATCTACAGGTGGGAGCTTTCGCTCTCATATTGTTACCAATGATGGAGACTATGCTGATGGAGGAATCGCCGGGGATGTTGATCTGGATGGTTTCCCTGACATAGTTAGTACATATCAAAAAATAGGCTGGTTTAAACAGAATTCTGATGGCACATTCAAAGAAAATCTTATTGACAACTTCATTGAGAGTCATTGGGTATATATTGACAATCTTGATCCATTAGACTGTGATAGTGATATTGACATTGTCGGTGGTTCAGTAGGTGAATATGCATGGTGGGAAAACAAAATGATAGTTAAGTATAGCTCTAAAGGTTGGGTGGAATCCACAGTTCTTGATGCCGGGTATTTACCAGCATGGTATGAAGCTGGATGGAAAATATGCCTACCAAGAGGTTATGTTTTTAGAATGCGTGTCCGCTCCTCCACAAACTTTGACGAAATTTTATCTAAACAATGGAGTGAACCACTTTCCTTCTCTGGAGACACATTAACTAAATATGGGGTTAAGAACGGTGACAGATATCTACAATATAAGCTTGAATACGAAAGAGTGGATTCTAACTTTCAGGATAAACCAGTAAGGATTGAAAATATCTGGGTTAGATACGAAAAAGGCTCTGCAGGAATTATCGTTGAACCTGATAGTATTCTTTTCACATATCCTGGAGATAGTGTTCTTTTCATTCCCAGAATTATAAATAATGGCAGTTATATGGATACAATAAAAATAAGCCATGTTTCGTATCAAAACTGGAATTATCATTTAACTGATGGCAACAAAACGATAAATAATGGAGATACATTACTTGTAAATGGTAACAGTGGTCTAAGATCTTTGCGCTTAACTGTTAATATTCCCAACACTGCAAATGCAGGTGACAGAGATACCATAATTCTATATGGACAAAGCTTACTTGATACCACATTAATGGATAGTGCTGTTTATATTATTGAAGCTACCTCAATCCCTGCCGTCCTGATATGGCCTCAAAGAGAAGACAGCCTTTTCCCGGGAGATAGTATTGATTACTATCTATGGGTAAAAAATAATGGTAATACAAATGATGTAATTGATTTAAATTATACTGGATTAACACAAACATGGGACATTGCATTTTATAGTATCAATAACCAACCCTTATTAGACACTGATGGTGACGGCCAATTAGATCTTGGCAGAATAGATATTGGTGATAGTACTGAATTTTATGTAAGAATTATAACACCCAACAATGCTCCTTTTGGCTATACTGATTTCTGTTATATCCATGCTCAGTCCTCAGTAAGTGACACTGTAAAAGATAGTGTTTTACTTATAACCCATATAAAGGGCGAACCGCCCAAATTAATAGTTGAACCGGATACAGGAAGTATAATTAATCCGAATGAACAGGCAACATACAACTTAAGGATTATAAACAATTCCAAATTCTCTGATACTGTTCACCTTTTCATACGTGGTGGTCAATGGGATTATACGTATACAGCTAATAGAATACTCAAAGATTTTGATAATGACGGATCTAATGATGTTGAAATAGAAGGTTTTGATACGATATCCATAACCTTGAATGTAATTCCCATTGACAGTACTGGCTTACAAATAACAGGACCTTATGATGCTTTTTTAAATCTTTACGATCAAATATACTTCAAGGCTCATTCTTTCAGAGATAGTACTGTAATGGATAGTGCTTTAGTCTGGACAAAAGTTCTCCCGGTTTTTAATGTTCATAATTTCCCAAACCCATTTACGAACTCCACAGACTTTTTCTATAGTTTACCTGAAGCAGGGAATGTTAACCTTGAAGTATTCAATAGAAGCGGCGAATTTGTTGCGAAACTAATTAATAATATTCACCATGAAGCAGGTCAGTTTATATGGAGCAGGCGAATCAATAACAATCTCTTATGGTCAGCTAAAAACTATAAAGGAGAAACCCTATCAACAGGTATATACTTTTACGTTTTTACACTAAAACCTGATAATCCTAAATCCAAAAAACGAAAGGTTATTAAGAAGATGGTAATCTCTAACTGATTTTTGTACTAAGAGTGGAGAATTTGGTAAATTACCTATTTCTCCACTCTTTTAAGTAACTTTTTTGCCTGTTTTAAATCATTTAAAAAATAATCAGAAGGAATAAGAGGATTTCTACAACTAATTACATACTTTAATGCTGCTTTTGCTTTCTGTTTTTTGCCTTTTTTAAAATAAGCTGTACCTAAATTAACCCACGCAAGAGTATAATTGGGTTTAACTGCTATTGCTTCTTTTATATATTTAATTGACTTATTTATATCACCTCCTGCAAATCCAGGTAGCTCATAATATAAAACTCCTAAAGCAGCAAGAGACATATAATGCTTTGAATCAATGCTAATTGCTTTAAGAAAAGCTTTTTTTATTGGTCCTACAAGAGAAAGTGATTTTAACACTCCCTTTGTTTGTCCAATTCTCCCCATACTGGCTCCATACCAGAAAAAACAATCCGCACACTTTGGATGCTTTTCTATACACTCTTTAGCAACTTTTTTAGATTTACTATAGAAAAATAATTTCTCTGATTTTTTTGTCTTTGCATCACCGATCTTTAAATATACGGTAGCTTTCCTTGTTAATAATGACGCATCAAAAGGATACTTAACTAAAAAAGAATCTATTATCTTTAACATATTCCATAAGGTATATTTTGACTTATGTCTATAATTATACATACTATCAAGCTCGTTAAGAACAGAACCTAATTCATTACTGTAAATAAAAGAAAAAACAAAAATAAACCCTAAAATGAGTTTTTTCATTTAAACCTCCTTTTTATAAAGTTTAAAGGATTTATTGGTTTACCATTTACGTATATACCAAAATGCAGATGTGGGCCTGTAGATAGTCCAGTCGCTCCGACAGAACCAATAATTTCTTTTTTCTTTACAACCTGTCCTTCTTTTACATACAACTTATTTAAATGAAAATATACAGATTTTATACCTGCACCATGATCAATAACAATACAATTGCCTTGAAGAATAAGACTATCAGCAAATAACACAATCCCCTCTGAAGGAGATATTATAGGGGTACCAGTTTCCGCACCAAAATCAACACCAGAATGATGCCATAAAGGCTTATCATTCTCATCAACTCGCATAGCACCATAAGGAGAAGTAATTCTATACTTTCCTAAAACTGGAATAATTTCAGGTGGAGAGATTTTTTTAAAAGTCGAGTTTGATTTAATCAATGAAAGTAAATTTGTTCTTTCTTTATCAATTCCTTTTTTATTAAAAAGCTGTTTAGTATGCTGAGAAAAATGAACCTTGCTTTTCTTAAAATGATTTTTTTTAACATAAACAAAAAATGTATATGCATAACTGTATAAACTATCACCCATTTCAATCTCTATTTTTTGTTTATTTATAGAAGAATTATAAGTTGTTGGCAGAAATACGTAGTATGCATTGTCAACAAAATAGGGATAATATGTTTTTTTTTGAAACCGAACAGACTTAATTCTTTCGCTTAAAGACTTAATAAATATAACATCCCCCCTAACGATAGTATCCTGGTTAATATATATATTAATTTTTCGCTTTAAGTTGTTTGTATCCAATAAGCTAGGTTTATATTTTCTTTTTTATGCCTTGCTATTCGTTTGGATCCTCCCTTTTCTTATATGGGTGAACATAGATGAATGGTACCGCAACTTCCTATTGAGGGAGACTTTTGTGTATTTTATTGGGATATCAGGTTTGCTGTATTTCACTATATCTAAAGA
>JALVRC010000181.1 GCA_027025255.1 Caldifarciminota bacterium | reverse complement strand
AGTATGATAAAATCTATCCCAGCCTTATTATATGAAAAGGCAAAAATTTATAAAAATAAAGTAGCAATGTGTACAAGGAAAAAAGATGATAAAAGAGAAATTACATATACAGAACTTTTTGATAGAGTAATAGGTCTTGCTGTTGCCTTGGGAAGAAAAAAACTAAAAAAAGGCGATATGATTGCTCTAATTGGAGCAAACTCTCCTGAATGGACTATTTCATATCTTGCAATTCAATATATAGGAGGAACTGCTGTACCTATTGATAGATTTTTAAAACCCCAGGAGATAAAACATATATTGGTAGATAGTAAGGCAAAGGCAATTTTATACGATGATTACCTTGAGTCTGACATAGAAGAGGCAACAGAAAAATTGAAGGTAAAAAAATTAGCCTTCAAACAAATCAGTGAACTATACGAAGAAAATAAAGGAAGAACAACAGATATAAAATCTACTATAGAAGATCTGGCAGTACTTATATACACATCCGGGACAACAGGCCAATCAAAAGGGGTTATGCTAACTCACAAAAATATAGTAACAAACATTATTAGTGTTCTTCAAGTAGTAGACATAAGACAAGAGGATATATCTCTTTCAATACTACCTATGCATCATACCTTTGCAGCGACCACTGATTTTCTTGGTATGCTATATTCCGGTGCTAAAATATGCTTTTCTCCTTCATTAAAATCAAGAGACGTAATAAATGCCCTTAAAGAAGAAAATATTACAATTCTAATAACCGTGCCTTTACTTCTTGAAAACATTGTAAAAGGTATTAAAGATGCCTTAAAGAAGAAAAACATCCTCATAAAAATGCTCTTTAAAACAAGCTATGGCATAAGTGCTTTTTCAAGAAAAATCTTTGGAACATCTGCATCTGCGTTATTTTCTAAAATCCGTAAAGAAATAGGATTTAATAATATAAGACTTATCGTATCCGGTGGAGCAGCTTTACCTATCTGGGTTTCTGGCTTTTTAGAAAATCTGGGGCTTCCAATAATACAGGGGTATGGACTTACAGAATCTTCTCCTGTTCTTACAGTAAATCCACTAAAAAAACCAATAAACGCATCTGTAGGGAAAGCAATTCCAGGGGTTGAACTTAAAATACACAATCCTCAAAAAGACGGAGTTGGAGAATTGATTGCCAGAGGCGATAACATCATGTTAGGCTATTACCAAAAGCCTGAGGAAACTAAAAAGGTTCTAAAGGATGGATGGCTTTATACTGGCGATTTAGCAAGAATAAACAATAATGGCTATGTATATATACAGGGACGTAAAAAGAACATTATTGTCACAGCTGCAGGTAAAAACATCTCCCCTGAAGAGATTGAAGAACACCTTCTTGAAAGTGATTTTATAAAGGAATGCCTAATAGTCGGAAGGGACAATCCTTCAACAGGAAGAGAAGAGGTGCATGCAATCATTTATCCTGACTATGAAAAGATTGATAGCGAGAACCCAAATATGACTGAAGAAGAAATTGAGAGGCTTATTGAAAAAGAAATAGAGAAAACAACTGTAAATTTATCATCGTATAAACGTATTAAACATTTTGAAATAAGGGAAGAAGAATTTCCAAAAACAACCACTAAAAAGATTAAACGATTCCTGTTTACAAAAAAACCTTTAAAAGTTAAGTAATTGCTCTGGATTTTTAGCCTTCTCTACACTGAGATAAGCAATTTCCTTTTAAAAAGGTATGCAGAAGATGATGCTAAAAGATTCTATATACTATCCCTTATTGAGTATAAAAAAGATGACAGGCTTCTTTACAGTTTAAGTAAAGAGTTAGAGCCAGAAAAGTATGTTGATTATATAAACCCTGATATTGCCACACTTATTGGCATGAATCTATTGTTCAGTAAAAGATACAAGAAATCTGCCCATTATCTTGGTTTTGCCTTTATATATAAACCTAAATCTGTAGAACTTTTGTATTATCTCGGGTTGTCGTATTTCAAGGCTAAAGAGTATACAAATGCAATCCCTGTATTTAAAAATATTCTAAATACAAAGCAAACAAGAATTGACACAACTGAACTCAAATTTCTTATAAAGTATTCTTACATTAAACTAAAAAATTATACCTTAGCAAATAAGATTGATATTAATCCCTCAAAGATAGCAGGAACATGGTTTCATCCCTACCTTATTGAAATACAAACTATACTTGCATATGTATTTAACAAAAATCTGCCAGACATCAATCAACTACCTGATACATTTCCTTTTCTCCTGTTTAAATGGAAAATAAAAGCCATAGAGAATAATTTTACCTTTTTAGAACTAAAAAAGGTTGAGCATACACTGCCTCGCTATCTGGTTACATATCTGTATGCCAGAGACAGCCTTTCAAAAGCACTGAAACTTTCTGAAAACATTACAGATGAGAAGAAGAAATTCCTTATAAAAGCTATGATCTTTGAAAGGGAAAAAGATATAAAAAAAGCCATTAACTATTATCTAAAGAACTTTTATCTAACAAAGAATGAAGAAGTACTTAATCATATAGGATTTCTATTAATTGTAAAAAAACAATACAGACAAATCATAGATATTTCTAAAAAACTGGATGAAAGTCCTGAGCCATTTATTTTTCTAACAGGGCTGGCTTACTATAAAATAAAAAAGTACAGCTCTGCAAAACAGATTTTTGCCAAACTGTACAAAGAGAGTAATGATGACATAACAAAAAACTGGTCAGGATATTACCTCGCATATATATACTTTAAAGAACAACGATTTGCAAAAACCCTTGATATACTTAACAATATACATATAAC
>JALVRC010000180.1:1537-2837 GCA_027025255.1 Caldifarciminota bacterium | reverse complement strand
CAGTACCCCTGACCCTTTTAACTCAAAAGACAAGGACGCATTTAAAGACTCTATTTTTTTTCAGATAAAATATATTAATAACCGTATTTATAACTATTCTGCCTTCTCCTATAAAAATATAGTAAATAACTATATAGAAATTTTTGAAGAAAAAAACTCCTTCACCCAAAAAGCAATCTCTCTAAAAGACAGTATTAATTTATCCTTAAACTATATTTCCCTGTCATCATCAACCATGCTAATTGGTACAAGAAATACCTATCCATTAGTAATAGGCAACAATTACTTTACAACAAATCTTGATATAAAGAATGGAATTAAACTCCCATTAAAAATGTCAGAAACAGAAATAATACTGAAAAACGACTTTTATAATGAATGGTTTGAAGGTAAAGACACAGTATATCTAAAATCATTAATTATCCATACCTCTATACTTTTAAATAGTTTTATATATCTATCTAAAGCAGGCGACACTGTTATAACTATTAATCCCTCTCTTGAAATATTTACAAGAGATTCATTCTATGTTAAAACTCTTAACTTTGATGTTGTATATAGAAAAAACAGACACTATCTAAATATCAGATTTAACCTTAAAAAGGAGGAATTAAATGAAAAAATTGTTCCCAGTGTTTATATTTATAATAGCTTTAATTTCTAATTGCGATTTCTTTTCTCCGAGGCCATCTGGCGGAGGAAGTAACCCAACAGGGTTCAGACAGCCAACTCAACCTACAATTCTTATAGAAAACCTTGTATATACCCTTAATAACGGAGATATAGAAGGATATATGAAATGTTTTGATGAACGAACCTTTAAGTATGTAATAGATATTAAAGATACACTTGATACAACTGTTGAAAAGGTATACTTTAGAAATTGGAACATAAGTGTAGAAGATACTGTTATTCAAAAACTATTCAGATACTATTACCAGGGATCCCGTATAAAAGGTAGCTATCCAGCATTTACAATTATTCTTTATGCAACCACAACAGAAGATTATATTGATTCATCCGTATGGTACATTGATTATAGAATCCTTGTTGATAGTTTGCCGCTTATTGATAGCCTGGCGAATATAGAGATTAGAGGAAAATGCAATATTACAATGGAATTAAGAGAAACATACTGGTATATAAGTAGCTGGCAGGACTTCCACTCATACGAAGAGACATATGACTGGAGCCAACTCAAGGCTCTATTCCGAAGAACAGATTTTTAATCCTCATATACCCCTGAAATAAAAAATGTCCTCGTTGTTTTAATTTAACTCTCTTCTATTCATTATTATAG
>JALVRC010000180.1:0-1527 GCA_027025255.1 Caldifarciminota bacterium | reverse complement strand
ATCAAGAAATTCAGTATAAAATGTTTTAAAATGCTTTTTATCCAACAAAATTTCTGTAAAATATTTCTTCATATCATAGCTGTCTTTGTATTTTTTAATCAAATCTTCGGTTACATTCTTATCAAAGTAATCTGCATAAAAGGTTGAGAGACTTGTGTTATATTTATCCAAAATATCAATCAAAAATTGTGTCTCCTCTGTACTCAACTCTTTATCATTTTCAATAAATTCATCTATAATAAGGCTCATAAATCCTGCAGAAGATACATTAGAAATAATATATGCGATTTTAAACAATGAATCAGCATCCTTTTTTATCTTATCTGTATACTTATTCTTAGGCCTTACATCGTCTAAATACTCAGGATGCTCGTCTAAGACATTCATAGCAACATTATATGAAATCAAAACATTTCTGTCGCCCTCTTTAAGTGTATTTTTAACATACAACAAGCCAAAGGAAAAACCCTCTTTTGCAAAAAGCTTTATATCCTCTTTTAATTTCTTGTTCGTTGATTTATTACTGCAACCCAACATCCCAATAAATAAAATAAATAGAAAAAACTTCCTCATTTATTTCCTCCTGTATGTTTTATAATTGTACCTGCTTTACCCTGTAAAGCAGGTACAAGATTGGAAGGATTGGTAATTATTACTTTTTCCCCTCCTTTTTTTAGAAATTCGCAAGCAGCCTCAATCTTGGGTAACATACTTCCTTTTTGGAACATTCCCTTTTTTATCATATCCTGAGCTTCTTCTAAATACAAAACGTCTATTGGTTCTTGTGTTAGCAATCCAAAATCCCTGTATACTCTATCAACACCTGTTGATATTACAAATGTCTCTGCTTTTAGAAGATTTCCAAGCAAAGCAGAAGCTCTGTCTTTATCTATTACTGCATCAATTCCAATATATTTACTATCTCTTTTTACAACAGGGATACCTCCTCCTCCTGCTGCTACAACAACATACCCTAAGGAAAGCAAATTCTCAATTTGCTCTCTCTCTATTATATTAATGGGCTTAGGAGAAGGAACAACTCTCCTATAACTCCCTTTCTTGTACTCCTTAAATGTCCATCCTGTAAGTTTTACAATCTTTTCTGCTTCTTCTTTACTGTAAGATTTGCCAACAAACTTTGTTGGATTTTTAAAAGCAGGATCTTTATCTCTCACTACCATTTGTGTAATCAAAGAAATAGCATATTTTTTTATTCCCTTAGCTTTAAAAGTATTATGAATTTCCCTTACTATTATATAACCTATAGACCCCTGTGTCCTTGCAACAGCAACATCAATCTCAAGGTCAGGATGATTTTTCTGCTCTTTTCTAATACATAGATTTTCAATAAGGTTGAAGCCTACCTGAGGTCCATTCCCATGAGTAATAACAAGTTCATAGCCTTCTTCTACAATCTCAACAATCGCCTTAACTGTTTCTTTTACTATATAACTCTGATCATTGTACTCTTTTAACGGCTTTGACGGATCTATTAAAGAATTTCCACCTATTGCGAGAACTATTCTC
>JALVRC010000179.1 GCA_027025255.1 Caldifarciminota bacterium | reverse complement strand
CTGATACACTCACTCTCTTGAGAGAAGTACTTCACAATGCCGGGAATAATTATGGTAACCCATTTTATCCAAGACAGCATTTTGGACTCGGAAAAAATGAAAAGATTGATTCATTAATTATTATCTGGCCTTCAGGCACGAAGGAAATCCATACGGATTTACAAATAGATAAACTCTATAAATTTAATGAAGGATACACTGGCATTAACGAATATAATCAAGAAAAAAACTCTCTTCTGTTCGATGCTATCAAATCCCTTTCTTCCAATACGTATATTTCTCTCTATACAATCAATGGCGAGCTTTTTTTTAGAGGGAATAAAGGAACGCTCCAAACCCTACCCATTAAAAACGGTATATACATTCTCAAAACAAAGAATATAAAGTATAAATTAGTATACATTAAAAATTGATAGATTATTAATCCTTGAAAAGCCATTAAGAACATGTATAATTTTATATGTTTAGTGTGGGAGAAATGGAAAAGCATGCATATAAACTTGCAGAAACGCTATTATCTCAGTATATAAAACCTTTATCTTATATCCTTGAGGTCGGATGTGGCGATGGTGAATTTCTTAAATCCTTTCTATACAAGAGAAAAGATCTGAAAGCAATGTGTATTGACCCACACCAATTCAACCATATTGAATACGGCATAACATTTTATAAAGGTACAGCGGAAACAGTTATTGAGCTTGAGGAAACCTTTCATATTATATTTACAATAATGAGCCTTCATCATTTTATTGACATAGAAGCTTTCTTCGTCGCTTCAAATGCTCGTCTTATAAAAGGAGGTAAGATAATAGTCATTGACTGGAAAAAAGGAATAGATACTGGAATCCCTGAAAAGTACTTTTCATTAGACGAAATCGAAACTGTTATGAAAAAAACAAACTTTGCAATTGAAGAAAAAAAAGAAGAAAAATTTCATTTTTATTTAGTAGGAAGTAAGGAGGAAATATGAATGACCTTATATATGCTTTTGGACCAATTTTTGCCGCAGGATTTGCTATTCAACAATTTGTTGAACTGCTTGACCCCTTAATAAACAAATTTCTTGAAAAAAAGGGGAAACAGATAGTAATAAATCTCTTTTCTCTGATAATTGGCATTTTACTATCATACGGTGCTAAATTACGTCTTCTTCAGTCCCTGGGTAATGATGCAAACTTTTTAATTGATATAATAATAACTGGCCTTGTTATTAGCGGTGGAACAGAGGCAGTAAATTCTATAGTAAAATTCCTCGGATACAAAAAAAACGAGAAAAAACAACTTCTAAAGAAAAATGATTAAGAATTTCAATGAATTAAAAACAAAAGCACTGGAAAAACAAAAATCCAGGTGCGCAGTTATTGAAGCAGCAGACCTCTCTACATTAAAAGCTCTTGAAGAAGCTGTAAAGGAAGAGATTGTAGAGCCTTATCTTTTTGGAAATGAAGCTGAGATTCTTTCTGTTGCTGAAAAAAACAGTATAGACTTGACAGGTATGAAAATTGTAAACTCCAAAAACCCACTCAAAGATGGTATATACTTTACCCGCACGGAAGGAGACTATGTAATGAAAGGACATCTTGCAACTTCCAGATTCTTAAAAGGAGTTCTGGATAAAGAGTTTGGCTTAAGAACTACAAGACGCCTATCGCACGTTGCAATATTATCTATTCCAGCCTATAAAAAACTACTATTTATAACAGATGGAGGCATGAATATCAAACCAGATTTAAAAACAAAGACAGATATTATTAAAAATGCAATTCTTTTATCCCATAAACTTGATAATCCCATACCTAAAGTTGGGATTCTATCTGCTGTTGAGGTAATAAATCCGGATATGGAGGATACCATTCATGCTGCCGAGCTTGTAAACATGTCAAAAAGACACGAGTTTCCCTCCTCAATTATTGACGGACCCCTGGCAATGGACCTTATATTATCCAAAGAATCAGCAAATATAAAAAATGTAGTCTCTGAAGTAGCAGGAGAAACTGATATCATGCTTGTTCCTGATATAACTACAGGCAATGCTGTTGCCAAAGCCCTTATTTACTTAGCTAATTCTAAAGCTGCCGGGATTATAGCAGGGGCAAAAAAGCCAGTAGTTATGTTATCCAGAGCAGACAATCCAGAAACGAAATTTAACTCAATACTTTTAGGAGCGGCTCTAAGTTAAAAAAAGGAGGCAAGGTGAGTAAAAAAACAATAACGCCTCAGGGGATTAAATCTGTGGGTCCTTACTCTCCTGCAGTGAACGTAGGGAATATGCTTTTTTTATCTGGTCAAATTGGCTTAATAGAGGGAAAAATTCCGAAAGAGTTCAAGGATGAAGCGACTAACGCTATACAAAATGCATTAATTCTCGTTGAGAATGCTGGATTTGATAAAAAGAATATCGTAAAGGTTGAAATATACCTAAAAGATATTAGAAATTACCCTCTGCTAAATGAAATTTATTCCAAATTCATACCTTCACCCTTCCCAGCAAGAGTTGTGGTAGAGGTAAGCAACCTGCCAAAAAATGCTAATATCGAAATAAGTATGATTGCTGTAAAATGAAGATTTTTTTATTTATTTTGCCTTTACTATCGCAACCAGAAAAGATAAATATCCTTATAGAAAAAGGCCTGGAAGCCTCCTATGTAGAGGATTATCAAAAATCCAGACTCTACTATGACAGTATTGTTAAACTGTATCCTGAACATCCAGCTGGATATTTTTATAAAGCTGCCTTACTCCAGCTCTATATGATGGATTTTGTAACAGATAGTAAAGAAAAAGATTATTTCAGGCTTATGAAACGAACACAGAAAATATGTAAGCTGCAATTAAAAAAGGATAAGTATGATAAATGGGCAAACTTCTTTTACGGCTCTTCTCTTGTCTTCACTACTATCTATCAAGGTTGGCATAGAAGATATTGGAAAGCCTTTACAACAGGTATCTCAGCATACGATTATATGAAAAGAGTTGTAAAAAAAGATCGGTTTTTCTATGATGCCTATCTTTTGCTTGGAGCATACGATTATTTCTCAGGCAGGGTTAGCAAATATCTTCTTGGAATAAAGCCCTTTGGGAGTATAAAACAGGGGATAGAAGAGCTCAAACTCGTAAAGAACAAAGGCCGCTTCTATAATATTACAGCAACTCAGGCTCTTTCCTGGATATACACTGAGGAAAAAAACTACAAAAATGCTATTCTACTTGCAAAAGCTCTTGTAAATAAATATCCTCACGGTAGAACATTTAGATGGCAGTATGCAGCATCTCTTTCAAAAGCTGGCAAAATTGAAGAAGCATTTAAAGTTTATACAAATCTTATAAAGGATATTAAAAAATATCAAAATGGCAACATAACAAACATTTCTCAATGCAATCTTGAAATTGCAAAACTGTATCTAAAGAAAAATGACACAACCAAAGCAAAAATATTTCTAAAAAAGGTCCTCATACATAAAAAGGATATCAGACGCGACCTTGGCTATTCTGATATTGTTAAAGAAGCAAACAAACTTATAAAAAGGATATCCCATTAACGCTCTTCTTGTCTCATATTTCTTTCCACCTATGGGAGGCGTAGGGATAAGGAGGGCTCTCTCTTTAAAGAAATATTTACCGCAAAACAGGATTAATACCTATGTTCTCACTGTATCAAAAGTGAAAGGATACTATGCCACTGAAGAAAATTATGATAGAAATATTGTAAGGTTTTTAGCATTTGACCCTCTTTTATTTCTAAGACATAAAAAATACAAACCTTCAGGAACCAAAAAAAGATTTATAAGGCATCTCTTTTGGCCTGATTTTCAGGCTGGGATTATTTTACCGGGCATTAAAAAAGGCTTTGAATTAATCAAAAAAAAAGATATATCACTGATAATAAGTACAGCTCCTCCATGGTCTTCTCATATACTCGCATATTATCTTTCCAGGAAAACCAATGTCCCTTTAGTACTTGATTTCAGAGATCCATGGGTAGGATGCCCAATACATGATACAGATATAAAGAAACCTCTAAACAGATATTGGGAAAGAAAGCTCATTAATCATGCAAAAATAGTATTTACAGCAACAGCAACTCACAGAACAACTCTTGTTCAAAGACATAAAAAAACACATATATTCACGGTCAGAAACGGCTTTGATTCGCTACCTGAATACAATCCGGAAGAGAAAGGATTTACAATAGCCTACAGTGGAATATTAGGTGTAAAGAATACCGGATTAAATCTTTATAAAGCAATAAGAAACTTATCAAATAAATTCAATATAAAATTAAAGATATTTGGAGATATTACAGAAAAAGAGCTAAAACTTATAAAGGATACAGGTATAATAAATCTCTGTGAAATTATCCCCTTCTTACCACATAAACAATTCCTTAATCATCTTGCAAAAGCAAACATTGCCTGGTTCAGCTATAACTTTTCTTACAGCAAAGATATTATTCCTGCTAAACTTTATGAATATATAGGGATGAAAATCCCTATACTCGCTACTATAGATAAACAACACGAATCAGCTAAAATCATAGAAAAAGCCGGGACTGGAATTGTTGTAGAGCCTAACAATCATAAGGCAATAGAAGATGCCCTTTTGAGACTGATTAAGAAAGAATTTCTATTCAAACCAAATATCCCATTCATTAGTACGTTAACCAGAAAAAATGAAGCAAAGAAAATGGCAAGCATAATTTTTGCCTCTTTAAAAAAAGTATAGCGGGAAGGTGAGGGCAACCTTCCCGCTTATACAAAGTCTAAAAGGAGGTAAAATCATCTTTCTTTCCCCTTCCCCATAACTATTATATTTATAGCAACTTTATTCCATTACATTTCCATTGAAAATATAAGAAAATCAGAGAACTCTCTTATACAAATGTGTAATTTCAATGATAATATTGTAATCTAATTAAAGGAAATCTTATTGAATACGATAAATAAAATAACAACAAATCCAAATAGTATATATGTTATAAATACTGGTTTTTCTTTTTTTAAAAAAAGAATAAAGTAAGCGCTTAATAAACCGGCGGGGATAGAGAAAAAGAATAATTCTCTACACGCAAGTAAAAAAGGTGGTAAAAGATATGCTATAAAAACTAAAAAACTATTTATTAAAGAGGCAGTTCTTATGTCAAACCATATATAAAGATTCTTTACTCCCATTACCCTATCTCCTTCAATATCTTTTATGTCTTTGGTGCCAAAGGTAAGTGTAAAAGTTATGATAATCAGAAGAAACATCCTTAAAGGAAAAGCAAGTGCATTATCAATGATAGCTGAAAATCCGGATAACATCATCACAAATCCCCCCAAAGCCAGTAAAAAAGTAGAAATAGGATAAAATCTTTTAAGCCTGAAAGGAGGCATAGAATAAAGAATATTTATACCAACAGCCAAAATCATAGAGATACCAGCAACATAAGAAATTAAAAAACCAAGAAATATTGAGTATAGGCTCAAAAACCACCCACTGTAAAGTGCATGCCTTCTCTTTATAAAACCTTTAATCAAAGGAGTTTTATTTAAAGAAAGCCTATCTCCATCATAATCAAAATAATCATTTAAAAGTACAGCCCCCTGAAAAACATATACAGCCAATGCAACAAGAGGTAAGATATATCTCCATAAAGAAAAAACACTTTCACCATTAACATTTGCTGCAACAAATAAACCTCCAACAGCCATTCCAACATAATGAATTGTCCTGAAAATTCTAATCCTTAAAGTATGCCTGTACTCTTTATGAAATAATAAAACAATAGGTAAAAAGCTAAATATATAGCTCAATATCACCAGGCAAGCCTCTCGCTTTTTTTAAAAAGCCTTTGAAAAAGTATGCCAGTAGGAACATCTTTAAGTATTTTTAATCTTCTTTCTTTTAAAAATGTTTTTATCCCCTCAAGTAAAGGGAAAGACTTAAAATCCTTCCCTTTAAGAATCCTACCAAAGTAATCAAGCCCTTCATTTGACATGTATGGTAATAGATGCAATAATAGGTAATGTAACTTATCCCTTGAAGCATGTTCTTTAACCATGTTGTAAAAAATATATAAAGCCTGAGGTCCGTCTTCTATAGCTTTTTGCATTACTACTGCCGCCTTTTTAGCACTAAATACTGCTCCTATAATTCCCCCCTTAACAATAGGATGAACAAAACCACCGGCATCTCCAATAAACAGTACCCTTTTCTCAACAAGCTTTGGAGGATGTATTGGAGTAGGGATATATCCGCCAATTACATCTTTAATTTTATAATTCATTAGACCCAACTCACGTACAAAAATCTCTAACAATGGCTTCATTCGACCTTTTCTGCCAATACCAACAGCTAATTCTTCTCCTCTATCAAATACCCATGCATATCCAGGATAAAATTCTTTTTTATTGTAAAACAATAAATAGTCTTCTTTGAATTTTTTATTGTAAAGTTTATACTCTAATGCAAAAATAGCAGGAATATCTATCCCCAGAACCTGCCGAACCTTTGAGTGAGGCCCATCAGCAGCTATCAAATACTCTGTATCAATAACCCTTTTGTTTGTAAATACCCTTATATTATCTTTCCTCACATGCACATCAGTTACTCTCTCGTTGATATAAGCTCTTGCTCCATTTTTAATAGCTTTTTCAAAAAGCAATCTATCAAACACATCCCTTCTTATAAGATATCCCTTTCTGTTAAAAACTATTTCAAATCTTGATGGTGTAAGAATCTTACTACCCTTTACCTGCCTCACAATAAAATCTCCCTTTCTTACAATTCCTGACATTTTAATTAAATCCTCAGATACTCCCTCGCCACATTGCACAGGAATACCAATCTCTTTTCTCTTTTCAACCGCACATACATCAATACCCCGTTCTGCTAACATACCGGCAACCATACTTCCCGCAGGCCCCATTCCAACAACACATACCTGAACTTTTAAACCCATAAAAAATTATACATATATATATTTCAATGTCAACTATATAAACTTTTAATTGAGTACAAAATAATCCAGATTTTAAATACTAATGGTAACAACACAAATCAATTTTTATTGACAACGGAGACTTTTTATTTATAATTTCTGTTTAACAAAAAGGAGATATAATGACAAGATTTAATGTTAGCAATAAATGTATTGGATGTAGAGCCTGTGTTGAAGTAGCAAACAGCAATTTTGATATTGAAGACAACAAGGCTTATTTAAAAAAACAGCCTGAAACCGAAAAAGAATTGCTTTTATGTAAAAAAGCAGAAAACATATGCCCTGTTAAAGCAATCCATGAGATGAAAAAGACTGTCACCGAACCAGTACTCGCTTCATCAAACGTAAAAGAAACACTTGAAACCTATCCAGAGCTTAAAGAAATACTACTAAACTTATCTCCTAAATTTAAAAGACTCCAAAATCCTCTTGTTTATAACACACTCGCAAGATTTGCAAATTTTAATGATGCTGCAAGGATGACAGGATTATCAGTATGTGAAATACTACATACAATAAACAAACACATAGGTACAGAGGAAAGACTCAGAAACAGAATGCCAGAGTGTATAAAAACAGTCGAGGAAAATATAGAGAAAGAAAGCAAACCCATTACATGGCAGGAATCTAACGAAAGATACATATACAATGAATCTACTCTTGAAGAGTTAGCACAAAAAATCAAAGACCTTACCCCACAAGAAAATATTGTAATAATATCTACACAAAAGCCCATTGAACTTATGAAAATTGCAAAAGGATTAAACATGCTTTTTAATATTGAGCAAAAAAGAGAATACAGACTGTCTATTTTTAATCCAGCAAAAGAAATAAAAACTGACTGGAAAGAGAGAAAAGATACATTTGAAAAATTGGATGTTAGAAAAATGAAAGACGACCCGTTCAACATTATAATTAAAAAGGCATACGAATTAAAAGAAGATATGGGATTTATTCTTATTCAGTATTTCGAACCACATCCCTTAATAAATATGCTTACAGAAATGGGCTTTGAACATATTACAGAAAAAAAGAAATTTGCAGAGGTATGGGTATATTTCTATAAAAAACCGCAAACAAAAAAAATATTACACAGACGAACCAAGAAAACAGAAGTAGTAATACAATCCGCAACACCAGTTGCATATCCTGTTATTATGAGGCTTTTACAATCAAAGAAATTACAGCAAAAAATAGCTATTAAAGAATTAAAGGTATGGGAAGAAACAGAAAAACATCTTGCATGGATTACAACAGGAAAAGCAGATATAAGCTTTTCTGCCCTGATAACATCAATAAAACTAAGCTCCTTACCAATAAAAATACCTGCTATATTTGTATGGGATAACTTTGTCTTACTTACCAGATACTCAGCAAAAGGCTTTAAAGATATAAAAGGAAAAGAAATCCACCTACCTCTGTTTGAAGAAGCCCCCCCTGGAAAAATAACAAAATATTTAATCAAAGCCCAGGGGTTAAATCTAAAGGACTTCAGTTTTATTTTCGGAGAACCCTTTGGAAGGCCTGAACAAATATACAACGATTTTACTTTGGGGAAAGCTGATACTGTTGTTCTCCGTGAACCAGAAGCAAGCTACGCAATTAAAATCATGCAGGATAGAAAAGAAGAAATCTCAATCATAC
>JALVRC010000178.1:764-2903 GCA_027025255.1 Caldifarciminota bacterium | reverse complement strand
GTATACTCTTGAGTGTTATACATCTGACAAATCTTACAAATCTTTACTTACCAGGTTGAGATGCATAAGTTGGGGATCTTACAGAAGGAATTTCTTAAGAGAGATTGAAGGTTTTAGTGAATCTGTAGACGAAGAATTCAAAAAGGTTCAAACTGAACTTAAGAATCCAGATAAGAGAAAGATTGAAGAGATTTTAATAGAAGAGCATAATGAATCTTAAGGAAATTAGACGGTATTTACTTAACAAATATGTCTTTAAAAGAGATGTAGAGAAAATATTATCAGTTTCTGCTACTGGTCCCAGGCATATTTTGATGAATAGGGAAAAAGCATATGAAAATCTTAAAAATGAGTATGTAAGTATAAAATTCAGCAATGAAGAAGAGTTGTATGAATACACAGATCCTGATGGTCTATTTGTTAAATTTAATCTTAAATCTGCAAAAGAGAAAGGAATTTCTTTAGAACAAATTTGGTATTTATTGGTTAGAGCCTCAAATTATATTAAAATACACGTGTCTTTAGATAAAGATACTACTTCAGGACTTTTTCATACAAAGCAATTTAAGGAAATATTTAATCCTAATTATAGGGTACTTTTAAAATACGATGTTCAGGAGGTTTTTAAAAATGAAAATTAAATTTTTAGGAGCAGTTAATACAGTAACCGGTTCAGCTCATCTAATTGAGTATAAAGGTAAAAGACTCTTATTAGATTGTGGCATGTTTCAGGGAAAAAGAGAACCTACAGAGATATTAAATAGAAATATGCAGGGTTTTGAAGGGATAGATGCTGTTCTAATAAGTCATTCTCATATTGATCATACTGGTAGGTTACCTCTATTATTTAGAAACATTCTTGAGAATAATAGAACAGATGTATTTATTTATGCAACAAATGCAACCGTTGATATTACAGAATTATTACTGCTCGATTCTGCCCATATTCAAGAAGAAAACATAAAATACTTAAGGAAGAAAGGAAGAATACCTTCCGGAAAAGAACCTTTGTATACTACATCAGATGTAGAAGCTATAAAAAAATTTTTTATAAAGAAAGATTACGAAGAGGTTTTTGAACCTATTCCCGGTATAAAGGCAAAATTTATTGAAGCAGGACATATTCTTGGTTCAGCCCAAATCCTTATAAAAACAGAGGAAGGCAAAACACTACTTTATACGGGAGATATTGGTCGGCAACACCTTCCTATAATTAGAGACAGGAGAACAGTAAAAGAGGCGAATGTTATTATTTCTGAAACCACTTATGGAGATAGATTACATGAACCATACCAAGGATTAAAAAAACACCTTAAAGATATTATAGTTAAAACAGTAAAACGTCATGGAAAGATTATAATACCTTCTTTTGCTTTGGGAAGAGCACAGGAAATTATTTATTTACTTCATGAAATGAGAATAGAGAAGGAAATACCATTCATTGAAATTTTCATTGATAGTCCTTTAGCACGTGAAATAACTCAAGTATTCAGGAAATATCACAACATCTATGATAAAGATGCAAAATCATTTTTTCATAAATTTGGTGATATTTTTTCTTTTAAAGGACTTACGTTTACCTCTTCGGTTGAAGAATCAAAATATATTAATTCCATTAATCGTCCAATTATAATTATTGCTGCATCTGGTATGTGTGAAGGTGGAAGAGTAGTACATCATTTAAAACAAAATATTGAGAATTATAGAAACACTATCTTAATTATTGGTTATCAGGCAGTAGAGACTCTTGGCAGGAAATTATTGGATAAGAATTTAAGTACGGTAAGAATTCTGGGTGAAGAATATATTAAAAAGTCATCAATTATTCAGTTGCATGAGTTTTCTGCTCATGCAGATAAAAATGATCTTGTTAACATGTATGAAGAAAAGGATAAAACTTTAATTGAAAATATCTTTTTAGTTCATGGAGAAGAGCGTTCTTTGAATTCTTTTAAAAACACACTTTTAGAGAGAGGTTTTAAGAATATACATATACCTCAGAAAATTGGTGACAGTTTTGAAATTTAATAGATATTTGAAAGAATTTGAAAATTATCTTCTGGTAGAAAAAGGTGTATCTGTTAAAACCAGCAAAGATTATTTAAAAGACATTGAACAATTCCTAATATATCTTAATAA
>JALVRC010000178.1:0-754 GCA_027025255.1 Caldifarciminota bacterium | reverse complement strand
CTCACAGAGATATCTATGCGTTTATTTCATTACTTTCTTCCAAGAACTTTAAATCAACAACAATCGCAAGAAAGTTGTCTGCTATAAGAACTTTTTTTAATTTTTTGATTGATGAAAATATACTTTCTAAAAATCCAGCAATGCTTGTGGACATGCCAAAAAAAGAAAAAAAGTTACCGCATGTTTTAACGCAATTGGAAGTTGAAAGTATTTTGTCGTTGCCCGATTTAAAAACTATTATGGGGAAAAGAGACAGAGCAATGCTTGAATTCTTATATGCTACCGGAGTCAGAGTTTCAGAGCTTATAAACATAGAGTTATCTGATATAAATATTACAGAAGCATTTGTAAAGGTAAAGGGAAAAGGTGAAAAAGAACGAATAATCCCGATTGGTGAAAGAGCCATAAAAGCCCTGAAAAAATATTTACATATTAGAGATAGTATTTTAAAAAGAAAAAGCGTAAAAAAGGTTTTTCTGAACATGAAAGGACGTCCTATCTCACGTGTTGGCGTTTATAGTATAGTTGAGAAATATGGAAGGATGGCGAAAATAAAGTTTAAAGTAACTCCTCATACATTTAGACATTCATTTGCAACGCATCTATTGACAGGTGGGGCTGATTTACGGATTATACAGGAGCTTTTAGGCCATGTAAGACTTACAACAACCGAAATATATACACATATTGATTTGAGTTATATAAAAAAAGAGTACGATAAGCATTTTGAATCTTTATTAGCTCATAAAAATAG
>JALVRC010000177.1:608-8870 GCA_027025255.1 Caldifarciminota bacterium | reverse complement strand
GCTCTCCATGAAGCAAGATTTTTATTAATAATAATTTGGTTTTCATAAAGTACATTGTTTTTTATTTGATTATTTACTGTGTTATAGTATTCTCTAATGTTCGTTATTTCTTTTTTTTGAGAAAACAAAACACCTGAAATTAATAACGTAAAAAGTACTATTTGTTTTTGCATTTTTCACATACTCCTCTGAAGAAAATATCTGTATGGTTAACAGAAAAATCTTCTATGTTTTTAATATTAAAGAGCTCTGATTTGATAAATATATCGTAGATTTTTCCGCACTTTGTACATTTAAAGTGTGCATGAGGTTTTGTATTATAATCATATCTTACTTCATTGTCGTCAATAAGAATTTCTTGTACTATGTTTTTTCTTGTAAGGAGCTTTAAGGTTGAATAAATGGTTGTTTTGGAAAGAGTTGGTATTTTTTTACTCAAATCTTTATAGATTGTATCTACTGTCGGATGGTTAATGTTATCCTTCAGATATTTGTAAATGCTTATTCTATGATATGAAGGAGGTATCCCTTTATCCTTAAGCATTTGTTTTATTTCTTCCATATTTTTTTTATTCATTTAATTTAGCCCCCTAAAATTTTTTTTGCCACAAGTCCTATTAAAAATGATAATAGGCTTACACCTGTGCTTAGTACTAACATTTTTAAGAATATTTTTTTAAAAGAAACTGTCCTTACAACAGACATAAAAAATGTAAACACAAGAACTACAACAAAAGCATTTGAAATTGTAAGGAGAAAGGCAAACAAATAGTTTTTAAGAATAAAGTATGGACTGACAAGGAGTATTACTGTAAAAATATATGCAATTGATGTATAGAGTGCTGCTTTTATAGGTGATTTGTCGTTTTTTTTATTTTGGTTTTCAGCTTCTTGAGAAAGATACTCACTAACTCCCATTGATAGGGAGGCTGCAATCCCAGTAATTATTCCTGCAAGGCCTATAAGAGATGTATTTTTAAGTGCGAATGTCAATCCGGCAAGCATCCCTGTTATTTCTACCAGTGCATCATTCACCCCAAGAACCATTGAACTAATATAGCCAATCTTTTCTTCGTTTATCATATTTACAAGCAGTTTTTCGTGTTTTATTTCGTCATCAATAATTTCTTTCGTTTCAGGTAGATATTTTATTACATGTGAATAGATGCCTTCTGCATCTTCTTCGCCATTTTCTAACATTTTCATAACAAAGGTTAATCCCATAATCTTTGAAAGTAAAAGATAGAAAATGATTTTGAGCTTTTTTGGTTTGACATCAATATCAGTGTATTTTTTCCAGGCATTGTAGTGTTTTAATTCGTCTTGAGCAATTGATTGAAGTACTTTTTTATTTTTTCCTTTAACATTTTTTGAAAGGCTTTTATAAATCAAGTACTCTGTTATTTCATTTGCCTGAAATAATGCAATAGTTTTTTTAAGTTCTTTTTTCATGTTATTTGAAAAATCTATTGGTTTTATTTAACCATAAAAGCATATCAAGATGTGAAATGGGAATATTGATAAACAAAGAAAAGTCTAACATTTTTTTCTCAATGGATAGATAGATTTTTTTGGTTAGACTTTTTGGAATGTTTTCTATTACATTAAATTCATTGAGCGCAGTTAATATATGTCTATCAAGAATAGCCATTTTTTCTCCAAGTCCTATATTTCTTAAAAAATGACTTGCTTCCTTATAACCCATGCCTTTAACATTACTCTTAAGCCGTTCGCGTTTAGCATAATCATCGATGTTAGAATATATTATTTGAGTAAGGAGGAATCTTTTTTCTTTTAAAAAGTTCTTTTGAGCGTAGATGATATATTCAGCCTTCATGAATTTGAATCTCACAGTATTGAGTTCATTTGAGATTTCTTCTTTAGTTCCCTTAAAGAGCAGTCTCTTTTTTTCAAGCCTTAACACTGTTTCCCATGCATTCTCAGGCTTTGCCTGTGGGGTTAAAAGGCAGAATATAAACTCTTTGTACAGTGTTGTGTCATTTCTCTGCCTATAAATATCGTGAAACTTTTTAAACGTCTCCTTAATGCTTTTTTTGTGTTTTTCATATAGCCTATTTAGCAATGTTCGTATCTCTTCTTTTTTCATTTCCTTTAATTATAACAATTAATTGAATGTTGTCAAGAAACATTTTTTTATTTACATAAACGTTTTTATTACATCCTTTGCATTGTTAATTTTCCATTCATTAAAGATGTTTTGTATTGTGCTATCTATGTTGATTTCTTTAGCAATACTTTTTATGAGTTTTTTATATATCTGTGGAGCGATGTTAAACTGTTTTATAAGAAGGTCAAAAGAATAGTTCACTTTTTCAATATGTTGAGGATTAAACATACATTTTTGAGGCATCAGGGGACATGTTACTTCTTCTCTTTTTATTCCAAATTCAAAGAACATTCCACATTTTGCACAGAAATATTTGCCTATTTCTTTATTGTTAAGAATATTTATATAGTCAATATTTATTTCTTGCTCTATTCCCAGCATATCTTTAAGATATGATAATGCATTGGTTAATAGTAGATGTATTTTTTCTTTCTTCCATATTTTTTCAACATCCATAAGGAGGAAGGTTATTTGATCTTTGTTTATCCTTTGTGCTGTTTCACAACCTGAAAGAAGAATTATAAAACTTTTTATGGTTTGCAGGGGGGCCTTGTTTAAATCAAAGTTCCATTGTTTTAGAAATTCAATATAAATCTCTGAGAGTTTTCTTCCCAGGGTTTTATAGTTGTTGGTTATAATATGGCTCATTATTTTTTGTGGAATTTTTGGATAGAACAGGCCAAATTTCTCCAATGCCTGGATATTTTCTGGTGCAAGTATCTCAATAGGTATGGGGGTGTTCATGCACATTTCCATATATGGACAAACAGGTTTTTCAAGTACAAAAAGTTTCTTACAGGTTATACACCAATACCTATTAGATGGAGAGTAAGCTCCTTGAGGCAAAGAAGAAAGCTTCTTTTTAATCTCCATGATGGAGTTTGTTGGTTTTTCCATAAACACACCTCCTGTTATATTGAATAAAGGCTTTTATTGCTGAATTGGTCCCAGCCCGTATCTATAATTCTTTTTAAAGCGTTTTCTGTTTTGAGAAAAACCCCTTTACCTTTTTCCACATATCCAATGGCAAATATGTTCTTATCGGTCAGAGCTTTATCATACGTAAACAAAAGCTCATAATCCTCTCCTCCGTATAATGCGTATTCTAAGGCGTTCCTTATGCGTTCGTGCCATATTGGGATTTGTTCTTTATTGAGGATAATCTTTACCTTACTTGCCACAGAAAGATTGTATGCGTCCCTTATAAGTCCGTCAGAGATGTCAATCATTGCATGAGGCGTTATATTCAGTGCATTGATTTTAGGAAGAGGATGGAGATGTTTTTTTTTGGCATCTGGATAATTGAGATTGTTCCTGAAAGCAAAAAACCCAATAGCACTTCCTCCAAGTCTACCTGTAACATAGACTGTATCCCCTGGTCTTGCTCCAGTTCTTTTTACAATCTTTTCTGCCCTTCCTATTACAGTAATGTTTACGCCAAGCCTGGTGTCCCTTACTGTATCTCCACCGATAATTGTTCCATTGAATTGTCTGCTTGCTTCCTCTATACCGTAAAAAAGGTTTTTTATGCCCTTAGTAGGGATATCAGGAGGTATTTCAATGGATACAAGAACGTATAACAATGTTCCATTCATAGCTGCAATGTCTGAGATAGCACTTGCAGTACTTTTCCATCCTATATCAAAAAAGGAGAAGTATTCTCTTTTAAAATGTGTATTTTCCACAAATGAGTCAGTAGAAACTATCAAATTGTTATTAATAATAGCGCAATCATCTCCTATCCCGGCAATGTTTTTGTTATTTGTTTTTTGTAGATTTTTAAGCCATGAAATGAGTTCAGATTCTTGAAACATGATTAATAAACTTTTTCACAACCTTGGCTCTTGATACATTAATATCTTCATCTATTTTATTTTTTAAATACGCCTTGAGATTAGCTGGAGAAATAAGCATTAAGAGAGCATTTATTTCTCCCAGTTTTATGTTTCTGAACCAGATATGTCCGAATTTTAAAAGGGATAGTAAATTAAATGCTTCATCATAGGTTAGTATAATAGCATTTTTTAATATGCCATAAGCTCTTAGGACTTTGTCTTTTAAAGAAATATTATTGTCTCTTAGTCTTTCTCGCATTTCTTTTTCGTATTTTACTACCTCATTGATATTTTCTATAACATAATCTTTAAGCTTGGTTAAGTCTATACCGGTAGAGAGTGTGTTGTATATGGTAAAAGTGAATTCTAATCCCTGCTTTTGCTCTTTTAATTCCTTTATTCCAAAGTCAAGTTCTTCTAAAGAGTTTTTTAATTTTTTTATTTCATTTGTCATAGTAAGAGCGATAAATTGAAGGGTAAATATGAATTTAATACCAGTACCTACATCTTTTACTGATGTTGTAAGATAACCAAATTTATTATGAAATGCAAAACCCATTTTTACGTGTAGATTGTCGTGTATTAGTGTGATTTCATCCATAGCTTTCTCAATGTTAAGATCAGAGTAAAGATATGTTAGTGTAATATGGTTTTCATGGTTAATAAGGATACTAAGGTTTTCTTTTTCATTAATAAAAATCGCTTTATTCTCAAAGAATGGGATACCTTTCTGTATTAAATGTCGTTCAATAAGGTAGTTATATACCTGCGGAGTAATCTCATCACCCAAGAGAAAAACTCCATTTTTATATGTAGATAGAATTACATCTTTTGTAAAGATAATAACTTCTTTTTTTCCCTCTTCACTCATAGTAATAGGGAACTTAAACCCTTTAAGATTACGTCGTATTATAATTTTGTTAAGAAAGCTTATTTCGTTATCAGTATTTAGTATCCAGTAAGGAGGTTCTGGATTATTTATCATCGCTTAGTAAGTCCCTCAAACGTGCTGCTTCTTCATAATTTTCATTTTCAATAGCTTTATCAAGAAGCTTTTTAAGTTGTTTTTTCTTTATTTGTTTTACAAGTCCTTTGGTATCGGGAGGAACAGGGCCAGGGTAAATATAATCTGGATTTTTCTTTAGAATATCTTCAATTATAATACTTTTAAAAATAGTATAGCAATCTTCACAGCCGACCTTATTTGTTTTTATATATCTTTTTAGTGTATAACCACATTTTGGACAAACGATATTTTTTATATACGTGGGATTTTTGTTTTGTTTAATAAATATACCTTCTTCTTCTGCACATTCAGCACAGATGTTTATTTCCTTTTTACTGCCATCACTCTCGATAAGTGTTATTGAATAAACCTTTTTTTCTTTATTGCATATATTACACTTCATTTGTAAGAGTTCCGTGAATAAGGCTATATCTAATTTCGCATCGTTTAACTATATCTTGGTTATGGGTTACTATTGTTAGAGTAGTGCCAGTTTCATTCAGTCTGAACAGTATATCAAGAACATTTTGAGCATTATCAAAATCTAAATTTCCTGTTGGTTCATCGAGTAAAATTATGTCAGGTTCTCCAATAAGAGCTCGTGCAATTGCTACTCGTTGTTTCTCGCCTCCTGAAAGCTTTAAAACGTTATGGGAGAGTCTTTCATTTAATCCTACAAGATCAAGATATTTTTTTGCCATCTCCTCTGCTTTTTCTTTTTTTATGCCTCTAATATATAAGGGGAAAGCAACATTTTCAATAACATTAAATTCTTTTAAAAGATGGTGAAACTGGAAGACAAATCCTATAGAGGTGTTTCTAATTTTAGAGAGTTCTTTATCATTTGACAGATAAATGTCTTTTTCTCTTATAAACACTTTGCCTGATGAGGGTTTCATAAGTCCACCCAATATATGCAGAAGAGTAGATTTTCCTGAGCCGGACGGGCCGTAAATACTTGTAATTTCTCCCTTATGTATTTTAAGATTAATGTTATCAAGTATAAGCAGGTCTTCTCTTTCGGTTTTAAATTTCTTTGTCAGGTTTTCTGTACGTAATACAACTTCTTTTTCTTGTTTATTCATATCTTATAGCCTCCACAGGGTCTAATTTACTTGCCTTTCTGGCAGGATAAAGACTCGATAAAAACACAACAACAATTGCAATTATTCCTACGAATAGTATGTCAAAAAGTTGTGGCTCTGCCGGAATATATTTAATAAAATACACATCGCCTGGAAGCTGGATTAATTTAGTCTTGTTTATAATGAAGATCATGATTAATGCAAGAATTATTCCTGAAAATGTTCCTACAATCCCGACGTATAGACCAAAACGTACAAATATTCTTGTTATTGCCTTAGAGGTTAACCCTATAGCTTTCATAATACCTATTTCTCGCGTTTTCTTTGAAACTGTCATTACAAGCATACTAACTATATTAAAGCCTGCAACCATTATGATTAAGGCCATAACAATAAATACTACAATTTTTTCCATGGTTAAGGCAGAAAAAATATTTTTGTTCATACTTATCCAGTCCATTGCTTTATACGGATAACCCCCAATAGAACTTATAACTTTTTTGGCAGTATTTTTGGCATTATAGACATCCTTAAGTCTTAATTCTACTCCTGAGTATCTATTTGTCCATCCTAATAATTTTTTTTCTGTTTCTATATTCATGTATATCAAAGTAGCATTGTAGTCATAGAAGCCAGAATCAAATATCCCTGCAACAATGAACTTCCTGATTGCTGGAAGGCGTCCTAATGGGGTCATTTTTCCCCCTGCAGGTGAAGTTATTCTTATGATATCTCCTATCCCGACCGCTAAATGAGAGGCAAGATTCATCCCTATTATAATGGAATCTCCTTTAAGTGTTAATTTTCCGGCAATAATGTCGTTTGAGAGTTCAGTTTGCATTATTGCATCACTTTCTTTAATCCCTTTGATAATAGCACCATCTGAGGCTCTTTCAGACTGTACAAGGCTTTTATAGTATATAAATGGTGCAAAAGATTCAATGTTTTGTATATGCTTTGCTGTTTTTATAATGCTATCTATTTCCTGTGCATCCATAGGGATATTGTGATAACGAGATATTATAACATGTGGGGCGAGACCTATAATCTTTCTTTTTAATTCATTGTGGAATCCGTTAAGAATGGATAAAGCCAGAATTATAGAAAAAACTCCAATAAATACTCCTAAGATAGAAATACTGGAGATGAAGGAATAGAACCCTTCTTTTTTTTCTCTTAAATACCTTCTTGCTACAAATGATTCAAACATTTTTTTCTCTCAATTGAGGGAACAAAATTACGTCTCTTATTGAAGAGGCATTTGTAAGAAGCATTGTTAATCGGTCAATGCCTATGCCCAGCCCACCTGTAGGAGGCATGCCAGTTTCTAAGGCTTCAATAAAGTCTCTATCAATAGTATCGTATTCTTCCCTATTTTTGATTTGTTCTTCAAGACGTTGTAGTTGATCTACAGGGTCGTTTAATTCAGAGTAAGCATTCGCAAATTCTACTCCTCCAATGAAGAGTTCAAATCTTTCAACTACATTTTCTTTTGTTCTATGCTTTTTTGCCAATGGAGACATTACAAGCGGATAATCGATTACAAATGTAGGTTCAATAAGCTCTGGTTCTATAAGTTCACTAAAAGCTTTGTCCATAATTTTGGAAAGGTTTATATCTTTTTCAAGATAGATGTCTTTTTCTTTTAAGACTTCAATGAATGTTTCTTTTGAAAGGGATAGTATATCCTTACCAAGTTTTTGACTTAATGTATCTATAAAGGAAAGCCTTTTGAAAGGAGGTGCTATTGTTATTTCTTTTTCTTGAAATGTTAGATGGTTGTTTCCATACAAGTTTATTGTCAAATAGTATATAAGATCTTCTATGAGTTTCATCATATCGTTGTAATCAGAATAGGCTTCATAAAGCTCTAACTGTGTAAATTCTGGATTGTGAAATCTATCCAGTCCTTCATTCCTGAAATCCTTACCAATTTCATAAACTTTTTCCATTCCTCCAACAATTAGACGTTTTAGATAAAGCTCATCAGCAATTCGCAGGAAGTATTCTCTTTCAAGAACATTATAATAGGTTTTGAAGGGTTGAGCGGCAGCTCCTCCATATATTGATTGTAGAATAGGGGTTTCAACTTCCCAGAATCCTTTATCATCAAGGAATTTTCTTATAAGTTTAAGAATTAGGCTTCTTTTCCTGAATATTTCAAAGCTTTCTTCATTAGCAATCAAATCAAGATAACGTTTCCTGTAT
>JALVRC010000177.1:0-598 GCA_027025255.1 Caldifarciminota bacterium | reverse complement strand
TTCCTGTATCTTATTTCTGTATCACTTAATCCATGCCATTTTTCAAATAATGGCCTTAAAGATTTAGAAAGCATATTCCATTCTTCTACAAGTATTGTTATTTCTTCTGTTCTGGTTTTAAATAGTTTTCCTTTTATCCCTATTATATCACCAATATCTATGAGGGCTGTATGTTCATAGTTTTTCAGGTTATCTTTCCTGAAGTATGTCTGGATTGTGCCTGTTCTATCTTTGACGTCCATAAAAGTTGTTTTTCCATGTCCTCTGCGTCTTAAAACTCTACCGGCTACAGTAACGGTACGTTCTTTTAACTCCTCAAAATTTGATTTTACTAATGCTATTGGTTGAGTATTTTTAAAGGAATATGGATAAGGATTTATTCCTTTCTCTTTGATTGCTTCCAGTTTCTTCCTTCTATTTATACGTTCGTCTTTTTTTTCATTCATATATATATTTTACGCATTTATAACTGATAGTCAAGGATTGATTTTTTTAGTTTTTTTATGTTCAAGAATTGTTTTTAATATTAAAGGTAATTTTATTGAGTACTTTTCTCTTATCTCTTTACTTTTATTAACAAAGGTAAGGTAGAGATTAT
>JALVRC010000176.1:22199-24343 GCA_027025255.1 Caldifarciminota bacterium | reverse complement strand
CTGTCATACAGAGGATAGAGGATAAGAATTATATAATTATTCTTATGATGGGAAAGAAAACCAATCTAAGCTATGTCAAGGTAATTCTTGAAAAATTTATTAATAAGGTAAAGGATATTTTTTAAGTATTTTAAATGAGAAAATTAAATGAAATTATAAGGGAGGCAGAAGAGAATATAGATTATTATCTTGCTTCTTCCGTAGTTTATGTAAAGAAAAGTCTCATACTTATGAGTAATTCAAAAGAAAAGTGCGCAAATATAAAAAAATCAATTTCTTATATTGCTGATGCGTTGAATATGCATGACAGGACGCTTGATATTATAGGTATAAATGAGCCACCTCAGGGAATTCTTCTTACCTCAAAGAAATATTATTTTTTCATAATAGGGATGATGGGCTCATTTTATTTTATAGTCATTACTGAGAAAAAAGGGAATCCGTGGTTAACTCTTATGGTAAGTAAGAAATTAGGTAAAGAGGTAAAAGAATTTCTTAAAAAGGTTCTTTCTATCTAATAAATAAATATCTGATTGGGTTTATACAATGTTCTCTGTTGATCTTTCGTCTTTTTACAGAAAAATTTATTTATGAAAGCAATAAAAAGGGAAAGGATGAATATAAAGAGAAGAAAGGGGAGAGTTAATGAATGGGAAGTATTGGTATTGTTTATACTCCTTCCATTGGAGCTCTCTGCACACACATGGGAAAAGATAGGTCCTGAAGGAGGCTATTTGAAAGAATTTACTTTTCATCCGGATAGTTTTTCTGTTTTATATGCAGGGAGTGATGACGGAGGAGGTGTGTGGAAGAGTACAGATAGAGGAGGAACATGGAGGCTCTTAACCCGCAATTTTCCGAATATGACAGGCTGGTCAATTGTCATAGATAGAGAGAATCCTGATATAATCTATGTTTGTGAAATGTATGGAAGGTATGGTGTTTTAAAATCAACAGATGGAGGGAATACATGGGAGCAAAAAATAAAAGGCTTAAATTCTGCTTACGAAAAGATGGTTTCAGACCTGGTGATAAAAAACAAAGATACTTTATTTATAAGCACGGGAACCATAAGAAATTTTACCCCTCCTCGTCCAGGAAACGGTGTTTTTCTCAGTTATGATGGGGGTGAGAATTGGGAAAAAGCAGGGTTGCAGGGTTTGACTGTCAGGTGTATAGATAAAAATTCCTCTGGAACAATTTTTGCAGGCACAGAAGATTCAGGGCTGTGGTATACGGAAGACAATGGTAATAAGTGGTATCAACATAAAGATTTGGCTAAAGCCTCAACTATTAAAGAGATTGAAGTAAAGGACAGTGTGATTGTGGTAGCAAGCTCTGACGGAGTATTTTTAAGTATCAATGATGGGATAGATTTTACCAATACAGGACTTGCAGGTGATTTCAATTTTGATATCAATATATATAAAATTTCTCCTGTTGAAATTTATTGCTCAACCTTTTCAGGGTTAAAAAAATATTCAACACTTACTTCAGAATGGGAATCCGTCTCTGATACATTAATCGATGGCCAATTGATAATTGGATTGGAGTCAAAAGAGACAGATATCTATATAGGTTTGTTTTCAAACAGTCCTATTGTTAAATCTGAGGATAGCGGAAGTACATGGAAAGAAACTTCTTCTCCTGTTGCTACAGAGATAAACGATATTTATGTAGACCCATTAAATTCAGATAGAATTATAACATGTTTACTGGGAACATACACCATAGGAGGAAATTTTAACAATAAATGTATTTATTTAACTGAGGATGGAGGAATCTCCTGGCTCAGAAAGGGACCAAAGGCTCATGCTTTATGCTTAACACCAAATCCCATGAATAATAAAGAATTTTATCTTGGAACATTTTCATCCGGACTTTTTAAAACCTTTGATAGTTTTGATAGTTATATAAATTTAATTTCTGGAAATGAACTAATATCAGATGTTGCTGTTAGCAACATTGATACCAACATTCTACTTGTTTCCACATACGATTTTGATTTTCAAACAGCTTCAATAAAAAGAAGTGTTGATGGAGGAAGTTCTTTTCTTGATGTCTCTAACATTTTTGCAAACAGGCTTCTTTTTAACATAGAAAACAACGATACAGTTTATGCAGCAACTCTTGACGGTGTTTAT
>JALVRC010000176.1:0-22189 GCA_027025255.1 Caldifarciminota bacterium | reverse complement strand
TTATATCTCTGTTGATAACGGAATTACCTGGAACCCATGGATTTTGAAAGGAGAGAAAATATTATCCATTTATTATGATAAACATACTTTATTTGCAGGTACTGACAGAGGAGATTTTTACATGATAAAGAATAAAGAAGTTAACAATATATCAGGCCCCTGGCAAAAACCTATAGAATTAAAGAGTATATACTCTGTTAACAATAAATTGTTTATAGGCTTAAATGGTGCTGAAAAAGATACAACATACGAGCTGAATGGGAGTATCTGGATGAGTTCAGATACGGGTTCTACATGGATTGATATTACAAATTCAATGCCCTCTACTAATGTTTACGGTAACAATGTTATAACAAGTGATGGTATAGACCTTTATGTAGGAACTTACGGAGGGGGAATTTTTAAGTCAAAAGGCTTGTCTCTCGGAGTAAAAGAGTCAGTGGATAGAGATACAGAAATAGAAATTTTTCCTGCTTATACACACAATACTTCTGTTCTATTTAAAATAATATCAAGAACAGGAGGCATAAGAAACATAAAGATAATCAATTTAAGTGGACAGGATGTTACATCGTATTCCCATATAAAAATAGAAAATCAAATGGCAGAAATTGATATAAGTAAACTGGCTAAAGGAACTTATATTATTAAAATAATTACAAAAGAAGAGATTGTTTTGAAAAAAGTGGTGAAATTGAAATAAGGAAGGGGAATAGGGTAACAATCAGGCGTATACTAAGGTATGAGATGGACAGTAGAGAGGTAAAGAGAGAGGTAGTGGTATACTGAGGCTTTTGGCTGCGCCAAAAGAAGTTAGAACTGAGAAGTGGGAACTACCCCTCCCCCCTCCCTTTGGGAGGGGGGAGGAAAAAGAAAATCAGGTTGGTTTCTTTTTATCATTAAGTTCAGGATATAAAATAATAATCCTTGACATTACTTCTGTTATTATTATAATAGATGCATGGATAGGGTATGGCTTAATGATATAAAAACAGTTTTTCCTTCTTTTAAGGTTATAACTGACAGAGAAAAAATGGTAGACTATGCACATGATGAAGGTGTAGGTAGCCTTTTTTATCCTGATGCTGTTGTTTTTGCAGAGAACGAGGAAGATATTTTAGAAGTTGTAAAGATTGCTAATAGATACAGTGTTCCTATAACCCCTCGTAGTGCTGGGTCTAATGTCGTAGGTGCGGCTGTCCCTTTAAAAGGTGGTATTGTTCTATCCTTTGAAAGAATGAACAGGATTGTTGAGATTAATCCGGTCGATAGGGTTGCTGTAGTTGAGCCAGGAGTGATAAATTATGATTTAAAGCAAAAGGTTGAGGAGTATGGGCTTTTTTATCCGCCTGATCCAGCTTCTCTGGATTTAAGCACTATTGGAGGGAATGTAGCCCAGAATGCAGGAGGCCCTTCATGTGTAAAGTATGGTGTAACAAAGGATTATGTTTTAGGACTAAGGGTTGTTCTTGTTGACGGTAGTATTATAGAAACAGGAGGAAGAGTACATAAGAACAGTACGGGATACAATTTAACCTCTTTAATGATAGGCTCAGAAGGAACATTAGGTATATTTTCCCAAATTACATTAAAATTATTACCTTTGCCATCCTACAGAATAGATTTTCTTATGGGGTTTGATAATGTTAAAGAGGCAGTTTCAGCCTCCTCTCTACTGCTTTCATCTTCTTTGCATCCTGTAAATATTGAATTTATGGAGAGGCGTGCAATTTATTATGCAAGAACAATTGTTTCTTCATCTTTTCTTCCGCAGGATGCAAAAGCATTGCTTCTTGTAGGATTTGATGGATTTGAACCTCTTGATAGAGTTCTGGAAAGTATTGATAAACTTTTTTCAAAAAATGCCAAATATATTGGTGTTGGAGAGACAAAACAGGAGAGGGCTCGTTTGTGGAAATTAAGACGTTCTCTGCATGATGCTTTAAAACAAGTGAGCCCAACAATGGATAGAGAAGACATAGTTGTTCCCATATCAAAGATCCCTGACATCATTACATTTGTAAAAGAACTTGAAAAAGAGGAAGGCTTTGAAATTGTAGTGTTTGGTCATATGGGTGATGGCAATCTTCATGTTGATATTTTGAAAAAGGATGCAGATATTAATGAATGGGAAGAAAAAAGGCATAGAATTACAGAAAAACTTTTAAAACATGTTATTGAACTTGGGGGTAAAATTTCCGGAGAACATGGAATAGGTTATTTAAAAAAGGACTATTTGCCTCTGGGAATAACCGAGAAAGAACTTGCTCTATATAAGGGCATAAAGAATGTTTTTGATCCTAAAAATATTTTAAATCCCTTAAAAATTTTTTAAAAACCACATATTTTCTTTTCTATTTATAAAAAGTTATAAACTTGACTTTATTCTTTTTATATGTATAATTATTGTGTGAAATGGAGTGAGTTTTTTATACCTACGCTTAGAGAAGTGCCCAGAGAGGCAGAAGGTAGAAGTCATATATTGCTTTTGAGAGGTGGATATGTACGGGCTTTAGGAAGTGGTTTATATAATTATCTACCTCTGGGTTTAAGGGTAATTCAAAAGATTATAGGCATTATAAGAGAAGAGATGAATGGGATAGGAGGACTGGAAGTTTTACTCTCAGGACTTACACCCAGGGATATCTGGGAGAGTTCAGGGAGGTGGGCTGAGTATGGTGATGATATGTTCAGGTTAAAAGATAGAAAGGGACAGGAATTAGGGCTTGCTCCAACGCATGAGGAGATAATAACGTTTATTGCTGCAAAGGAAATACGTTCATATAGGGATCTTCCACAAATATGGTATCAATTTCAGACAAAATACAGGGATGAACCAAGACCAAGGGCAGGGGTTGTACGTACAAGACAGTTTATAATGAAGGATGCATACAGTCTTGATGTTGATTATGAAGGGCTTGATATAAGTTTTAATGCTCATAAAAAAGCCTATGAAAGAATCTTCAGGCGATTGGGCCATGATTATTATATAATTGAGGCATCCGGTGGAATTATGGGTACAGGTGAATCAAGAGAATTTATGGTAGAGGCTGAAAGCGGAGAAGATAAGGCTT
Organism: Caldifarciminota bacterium; assembly: GCA_027025255.1. GTDB lineage: Bacteria > Hydrothermota > Tepidihabitantia > B3-TA06 > JALVRC01 > JALVRC01. The sequence continues at coordinate 19,115 of JALVRC010000176.1, read as the reverse complement.
TAATATGTACTCAGTGTGGCTATAAAGCTAACAGTGAAGTGTGTGAAGGAACAGAGGTTTCTACAGTTTCCTGCGTTAGTGAGGCAAGGGACATAGAAACACCTGATGTAAGAACAGTAGAAGAAGTAAGTAGGTTTATAGGTATTGAGCCTTTTTGCCTTATAAAAACCATGCTTTTTATTGATAAAACTGGTAAGCCTTTTATTGTACTTATAAGAGGAGATTATGATGTAAGTACTGATAAACTTTCACGTATTAAGCCTGGATTCAGAATGGCTACTAATGAGGAAGCTTTAAGTTTTCTATCCGCGCCTCACGGTTTTTTAGGCCCTTATGGAGTAAAAAATATTGATATTTTTGTAGATTTAAGTCTTAAGCATGCTAAAGGTATGGTAAGTGGTGCTAATAAAGAAGGGTTTCATAGGGGAGGCATAGATATTGATGATATAGTAGTTAAAGAGTTTATTGATGTCAGACATGTAAAGGGTGGAGATAGATGTCCTAAATGTGGGGCTGTATTAGAGGAAAGAAATAGTATGGAATTAGGACACATATTTAAACTGGGGACACGGTATTCAGAAAAACTTCATGCAACATTTCTTTCTAAGGAAGGCAAAGAACTACCTATAATTATGGGTAGTTATGGGATAGGAGTTGAGAGATCAATGGCTGCATCTGTAGAACAACATTCCACTGAGAGTGCAATTGTCTGGCCTATAACAATTGCACCTTTTGAAGTGGAGCTTATCTCTTTAGGTCAGGATAGTGTAGTAAATAAAATTATAGAGAATTTGGATGGAGTGGAATATCTTTATGATGATAGAGCTCTTAACCCTGGTGTTAAATTTAGAGATGCTGATCTTGTTGGGGTCCCTTTACATTTAGTCGCAGGTAAACGTAGTGTCGAAAGAGGTATGGTGGAGATAGTAAATAGAAGGGAGAATGAGAAAGCTCTGGTTAAAATAGAAGATGCTGGTGTAAAAATTAAAGAGATGATTGAGAGGGAGAGGCTTATATATGATAGATGAAAAATTTTATAATTTGGTAGAAGAGATTGTTAAAGATTTTGGCTCAAGAATCTATCATATAGCAAAACAAGGTAACAAGCTTCTGGTTTTTATAGAAGGAGATGCTCCAATAACAGTTGGTTTATGTGAAAAAATATCAAGAGATATATCTTTTAAGATAAATATGTACTTTCCTCAATATAAATCCTTTACGCTTGAGGTCTCTTCTCCGGGAATAGAAAGACATTTATATAATGTCGAGCATTATAAGGATGCGATAGGAGAGATTGTATCTATAAAAACAAAGGATAGACGTTTAAAAGGTGAGCTAAAGGATGTATTTGATAATAGTATTTTATTAAAAGAAGGCAACAGTGACATAGAGATATATTTTGAAGACATTATTACTGCTAAGATTATAGTGTCTACAGAGGAGTTATTCAGGAGGGTTAAACATGGATAAGAATCTATTGTCTGAATGGGTTTCCAAACTCGCAAGGTTGAGAAATGTCGATGTTGAATATGTTTATGAAACATTGAGATTAAGTATTGAAGGCGGATTGAAACGCAGGTTCGGAAGGAATGTAAAGAGTGAAGTAATTATTGATAGAGAGAAGAATGATATAAGGATTTATATATATAAACGCGTTGTTACTCGCGTAGTTGATGCTGTAAGTGAAATTCAAATTGAAGATGCTAAAAAATATAGAAAAGATGTAAAAGAGGGAGAGGATGTTAAGATAGAAATTCCTCTTTCAGAGATAGGAAGGCTTGTAATTCAAAAAGCTGGAGATGAGTTGTCATACAGGCTTCGTAGAAGAGAACAGGATAAGATTTACCTTTATTATAAAGAACGTCTTCATACTATAGTTAGCGGTACGGTTCATAAGAAAGCATCAAATATGAGAGAGGAAGCTGGTACTGAGTTTGTTAATCTTGGTTCTGTTGTAGCCATACTTCCTGTAAAAGATCAAATAAGGGCTGATAGTTATCAACAGGGAGTCCCTTATAAATTTTATATAACCAGAGTTGATAAAACCCCTATAGGAACAAAGGTTTTTTTAAGTAGAACAAAAGGTGAATTTCTAAAGAGGCTTTTGGAGCGTGAGGTTCCTGAAATCAGAGATAATGTTATTGAGATTAAAGGTGTTGTAAGACAGCCTGGTGTAAGGGCAAAAGTTGCGGTCTATACAGAAAAAGAACATATTGATCCAATTGGTGCTTGTGTTGGGTACAGACGTTCAAGAATCATGAGTATAACTAAAGAGCTTTCAGGGGAGAAGATTGATGTTGTTTTGTGGTCCAATGATACAGTTCAATATGTTGCGAATGCTCTAAGCCCGGCGAAGATTAAAAAGGTTATAAAAGAAGAAACGAGCGATGCATATATTGCTATTGTTGAGGATGAAGAATTTTCAAAAGCTGTAGGAAGAAAAGGACAGAATGTTTGGTTAGCCAGCCTTTTGACTGGAACAAAGATAGAAATTTTTAAAGAAAGTGATTATAAAGATTATGAAATTGCAGTGAAGTTTAAGAATCGTGGAGTTGAGACTCTTGATCTTGATGATGAGACCATAAAATTTTTACGTGAGAGAGGATACATAAATGTACATAGTATTTTTAGTTTGACCACACTTGATCTTGCAAATGCACTGGAGTGGACACCTGAAGAAATAGATCAACTTAAAGATGCAATTAGAGAGAGTTTAGAGGGGGAAAATGGAGAATAAAATAAAGGTTTCTGAAGCAGCTAAAAAACTGGGACTTTCTTCAAGAGCTTTAATAAGGCAACTATCAGGTCTGGGAATAAAGGTTAAGGGATATAATTCTTTTTTCCCGGAAGAGATATTTAAAAAGATTAAAGGTGATTTAGAGGAAGAAAAAGATCAAATAAAGAAAAAAGAAGTTGTAAAAACTGAAGTACAGGAGGAAAAGAAGGAAGTTGAAAAAAAGGCAGTTCAACAGAAGAAGAAAAAGAAAAAGAGAGGGCGCCGAGAGATAAAATTAGACGAGAAAAAGGTTGAGAAGGGTGTGAAAGAAACACTGGCAAAAATGAAGAGGAAAAAGAAGAAAAAGTATAAAAAAACTTCAACAGTTGAAAAGGAAGAAGGTACAATAGAAATTGATGAGAAAAAGGCATCTTCTGATAAAGAAAAAAAAGTAAAGCTTGTCCCTTTTATGAATATAGCTGAACTTTCTCAAAAAATGAATGTTAGTGATAATGATTTAATAAAAGCCTGTCTTGATCTGGGTATACTTGCAAACAGGAATAAACGTCTTGATAAAGACACAATTCAGATTATTGCAGATCATTTTGGTTTTTCTGTTAGCTGGGAAGACGATTTGAAAATTTTAGAGGAGGAAGAAAAAGAGAAAGAAGGGAATGTACAGTTAAAAAGCAGGCCTCCTGTTGTTGTTGTAATGGGGCATGTTGATCATGGTAAAACAACACTTCTTGATTATATAAGAAGAACAAAGGTGGCAGCAAAGGAAGCAGGTAAAATTACACAACATATTGGAGCTTACAGGGCAAAAATAAAAGACTTTCTTATAGTATTTCTTGATACTCCCGGGCATGAGGCTTATACTTCTATGAGGGTTAGGGGGGCACAGATCGCTGATGTAGCCATTCTTGTCATTGCTGCAGATGATGGGGTTATGCCTCAGACAGTTGAGGCTTTTAATCATGCAAAAGCTGCTAATTTACCTATAATTGTTGCTATTACAAAGGTTGATGCCAAAAATGCAAACCCGGATAGGGTGAAAGCTCAACTCACTGAATACGGTATTGTAATTGAGGAATACGGAGGTGATACAATGGCTGTGGAAGTATCAGCTTATACCGGACAGGGTATAGATGATTTGTTAGACGCAGTCCAGATAAAGTCAATGGAATTGGATTTAAAGGCAGCATATAAGCTAAGAGCAAGGGGGTTTGTGATAGAAGCAGAAACCAAACACGGAAAAGGGAATGTGGCCACAATTATTCTTCAAAGGGGTGTGCTTAGAAAAGGTGTGCCATATGTGTGCGGTGAATTTGCAGGGAAGGTTAGAGATATAGTTGATGAGCATGGTAAAAGATTAAAAGAGTTAACCCCAGGAATGCCTGGTATGATTATTGGACTTCCAGGAATTCCGGAACCCGGAGAGACTTTTGAAGAGATGAAGACCGAGAAAAAGGCAAGAGAGATAGCTTCAAGAAGAATGGAAATGAAAAGGGAGAGAATGCTTTTTAAAAAGAAAGGGACTACACTTGAAGAAATGCAGGCTGAGATTGAAAAAGGTAAAATTCGTGAACTCAGGATTATTGTTAAGGGTGATACCTTTGGAACAGCAGAGGCACTTGCTAAGTCTTTAAAAGACAGCTCACTTGAGGAAGTTACAGTAAATGTGGTTCACTTTGGTGTTGGTAATATTACTAAAACTGATGTTGATCTGGCGTATGCTTCTGGCTCTGTTATTATAGGATTTCATGTTAATATTCTTCCTGAGGCAAAGAGTTTAGCTGAAAAGCAAGGTATTCAAATTAGAATGTATGATGTGATTTATAATGCTATTGAAGATGTACGATTCGCAATGCTTGGTATGCTCGAGCCTGAGATACATAAAGAGTATATAGGGACTGTTCAGGTAAGACAGATATTTACTGCTTCTAAGATAGGTAAGATAGCAGGATGTTATGTGAAGGACGGCTATATTGAGAGAGGGGCAAGTGCGGTTGTAAAAAGAGGAGAAGAGGTTTTAGCAGAAACAGAGATTATTTCTTTGAAGCGTTTTTCAAAAGATGTTAAAAAAGTGGAAACTGGATATGAATGTGGTTTGGTTTTAAATGGATTTGATGATTTTGAAGTGGGTGATGAGATAGAATGTAGTATAGAAGTAGAGGTTAAGAAAGATAAGCGTGAAGATAAATGAAAAGGTCAGAGAGAGTTGCTTCATTAATACTAAAAAACGTAGCTGGCATAATAATGAAGGATATTAAGGATGAAAGAGGTAAATGGGTCAGTATAACTTTTTGTGAAATGAGTAAGGATTTAAAAAGAGCTACACTATACTATTTAAATATAGCAGAAAAGCTTTCGCTTGAAGAAGCAGGACTTTTTTTAGAGGAAAAAAACAAAGAGATTAGGCATTATCTGGGAGAAAAAATTGTATTAAAATATTTGCCCGAGTTACGTTTTATTCCTGATAATAGTCCAATAATAGAGCATTTGATAGAAAGTATTCACAGTGATAAATAAACTAAAAAAGATTTTATTGGCACACGATGATTTCTTAGTAACAGCACATCTTGATCCGGATGGAGATGCCATATCCTCAGTTATAATTATCTCATACATTTTAAAAAAGTTAGGTAAAAGGTATATACCTTTTCTTGTAGATACGGTTCCAAAGAGATTCAAATTCTTGAGCCCTGTAGAAGAAATAAAATCCACTTATAAAGGCAGCTTTAATACACTAATTGTACTTGATACACCATCACTGGAGAGGACTGGCATTGATTTTAAAGGGGATAAATTTATTGTTAATATAGATCATCATCCGTCAAACAGAAATTTCGGTAATTTAAATTGGGTTGCTCCGGAAAGGACTGCTGCTTGTTTGATGGCGTATGAACTTATGAGGGCTTTTGATATTGAACTTTCAAAAGAGATAGCAGAGGTGCTCTATGCCGGGATGTTTACAGAAACAGGGGGTTTTTTAAATAGTAATTTAACTATTGAGGTTTTTAAAACAGTTGTAAATATTTTTGAGACAGGTGTTGATTTGAGTAAGATTGGACTTATGTTAGAACAGTGGACTCCGGTAATGTTGAGGTTTTTGAAAAGAGTCCTGGGAACACTTACTATTAGAAATGGAATAGCGTATATTTATATTGAACAGAGTATGCTTGAAGAGTTTGGCAGGGATCTTATCTCAGATGCAGGTAGATTTTTGAAATTTGTTGTTGGTTTGCCAGATGTTAAGGTTGTTTTGCTTTTTAAGGATTTTGGAGAGTATGTAAAGATAAGTTTTCGTTCTCCAATGGGTTTAGATGTGAACAGACTCGCCTCATTGTTCGGTGGCGGAGGGCATAAATCTGCAGCAGGGGCTAAATTAGATGGCAGGCTTAAGAATGTCATAGAAAAAGTTATTGATGTAACAGAGGATTTTATTGCTGGGCGGACTTCTTATAAATAAACCTGAAGGTGTGCCTTCGTTTCAAACCGTAAGAGAAGTTAAAAGGATTTTAGGTATCAGAGTAGGGCATACAGGCACTCTGGACCCTTTTGCAGAAGGCTTGATGCTTTTACTTGTTGGAAAAGCAACAAAACTTCAAAGATTTGTCCACATGAGAAATAAAACTTATACAGGCAGAATTTCTTTTGGTATTCTTACGGATACACTTGATCCTACAGGAACTATTATCAGAAAGGAGAAAGTTAGTATTGAGCCTAATAGTCTTATAAGAGAAGTTAATTCATTTGTTGGTGAATATGAGCAGAGACCTCCTATATATTCAGCTTTAAAAGTAAATGGTGTAAGAGCTTATCTCCTTGCAAGAAGAGGAGAAAGATTCAGATTAAAAAAAAAGAAGGTGTTGATTAAATCCTTTAGTATAACTTCTGTTGATACAGATTGGGCTGATTTCGAGATAGAAGTTTCTTCTGGGACATATATTAGATCAATAGCAAGGGATATAGGGTTAAAAATGGGCACAGATGCAATTTTAGAAAGACTTAAAAGGGTGAAAATCGGTGAGTTTTCTCTTGAAAATGCAATAGACTGTGACGCTTTGAGTGCTGATACAATTAAGCATTCATTGATTCCTCCGCGGAGAATACTTTCCATTCTAAAATCTGTAGAAGTAAAAAGAGAAGAAATAGAATCCCTTATAAAAGGAAATACAGTTGAAACAGCACTTTTGGAAGGTTTTTATAAAACAGTCTTTGATGGAGAAATATTTGTTGTCTCAGTCAAAGATAAAAAGATGAAGTATTATATGAGGATTGATGAGGATTCTAAGATTTAATACTAAGTCAGAAGAGGAAATATGGGTTGCTATAGGTGGATTTGATGGGTTACATATAGCTCATAAGAGGCTTATAGAAAGAGTAAGGAGTTTTGGGAAAAGAAGCGGTATTGTTAGTTTTATTCCGTATCCACTTGTTTTTTTTCATCCTTCTTTTAATTTTTTACTAACGGATTATGAAGAAAAGGTAGAACTACTTTCAAAATCTAATATTGATGAGGTCTTTTTTTTATCCTTTAGAGATATAAAAGATATGGATCCGGCTACTTTTCTTTCATATCTTAAGTCCAATATCCAAGGGTTAAAAGGTCTTGTTGTTGGAAAGAATTTTAGATTCGGGAATGCACAAAAGGGGGATACCTATACACTAAAAGAAATATGTAAAGAAAATAATATTGACGTTGTCATAGAAGAGGCAGTAGTCTTTGAGGGCCATACTGTTAGTTCTACTTTGATAAGGGAGCTTTTGCTCTTAGGAAGAGTTGAAAAGGCCAATCAACTTTTGGGTAGATACTATAAATTAAAAGGAAGAAAGGTTAAGGGACATGGTTTTGGTTCAAAGCTAATCTTCCCAACGATAAATGTTGTTTCTCTCTCATGTGCAAAACTTATACCCCATGATGGCGTATATGCAGTCTGGGTAAAAGATGAAAAAGGGAATATTAGTAGAGCTGTTATGAATATAGGGGTTTGTCCGACATTTAAAAATAAATCATTTTCAATGGAACTCTATCTTTTAGACAAATTCTCTTCTGTAGCACGGATATTTGACATTTTTTTTGTTTCACTTATACGATTTGAAAAGAGATTTGAAACACCGCAGGCGCTCAAAGCTCAGATAGAGCAGGATATTAAAAAAGCAGAGGCCATACTTGAAAAAAGCACTTTTTAAAAATAAGAACTTTAATTTTCTTAATGTTTCAAACGCAGTTTCGCAATTTGGTGATTGGTTCAGCCATATGGCTTTGATATCTCTTGTAAATGATTATTCAAAAGGAAGTTTTCTTGCACTTCCCCTGATGTCTATATTTATTGCAATGCCAACAATTTTGTTCGGACCTTTTGTTGGGATTTTTATAGACAGGTGGAGAAAGAAATCTGTTATGATATGGGGAGATTTTATAAGAGCTCTTTTGGTTATTTTAGTACCTTTTCTTGTGCTCTTTACAAAAAATCTGTATGCTGCTGGTCCTGTAATTTTTATTGTTTTTACAATGAGCCTGTTGTTTAATAATGCTAAGATGTCAGTGATCCCTTTAATCGTTGAGAAAGAAGAAATTATGGAAGCGAATTCCTTAAATACATTGATAGCTCGTATAGCTATGATGGCGGGTCTTTTAACAGCTGGCTGGTTTGTTAATAAATTTGGATGGAGATGGGGTTTCTGGATTGATTCAGCAAGCTATTTCGTATCCTTAGGAGCAATTCTTTTTATTAAATCAAAAAATGACAGAGGACATAGTGAGTTGATTTCTATAGATAAGGGTATAAGAGATGTTTTAAAAAGAAGTATGGAAGGTTTAAAATATATATTTAAGGAATCAGTAATAACCTTTGTAATAATCACAGCACTTCTTTTAACATTTATTTCAGGGGTTTCATATTCCCTTGTAATTCCGATTGTACAGAGGGTTTTAAATTTAGGGACTATGGGTATAAGTATCTTTTGGACAATAGCTGCTTCTGGTCTTTTGACAGGGGCGTTTCTCGCTGGTAGTTTATTTAAGAATACAAACAGGGCTTTAATAATTGCTTTAGGCATTGTTATGGTAGGTTTGATGTTTTTTTTAGGGGCTTTTTATCCGACAATTGTTTCTCTTGTTGTGATATCATTTGTTGCAGGTTCTGCTATGGGGTTAGTAGCTGTGACCCAAAATACTTTAATCCATGAGACCTCAAAGGAAGAGTTGATGGGAAGGACATTTGTTAATAAGGATGTGATGAACAGCATTTCTTTTCTTTTGACAGGTATATTCACAGGTTATATGGCTGACAGGTTTAATTTTAGACTTGTTTTAATTGGGGCGGGAGCATTTCTTATTGTATTTACTGTGGCAATGACCTTTCTTCTTACCAAGAAGAGCTTTAAGAAGTATTAATTTATTGTCTTTTTAAAAGGTATATTAGAAGAGGTTTCTCAATAGATAAAAAATTCTGCGAATGACTGTATATGTAGTGCTTGACATTGCCTTATAATTATGTATAATTGTCTATGAGAAGGGTAGTCTTTAAATATCCATCCTTAAAAATTGAAGGGAATGATCTGTATATATTGGACCAGAAAGAATTACCTCAGAGGATTGTTTATAAAAAAATAAAAGGAATAGATGATGCATGTGAAGCTATTGTTTCTTTGCGTGTTAGAGGCGCACCTTTGATAGGTATTTTTGCTTTGCATTTTTTAAAAACCCGTATTAATAAGAGTAAAGAAGAGATTTTTGAAATGATTGAGAGGCTTAAAAATACGCGTCCTACAGCGTATAATCTGTTTAACTATCTTGAAAGGTTTTCTTTGAAATTAAATCTTGAAGGGAAGAGAGAGGCTGAGTTCTTTATTGAGCGTACAATTGCAGAGGAGGAGAATAACAGTTTTCTTATGGCTGAGAATGGTCTGAAGTTATTAAAAGAAAACAGTACTATTTTAACACAATGTAACACAGGATACCTTGCTGCTCCATATGCAGGTACAGCTTTGAGTATAATACATCATGCTCATATTAATGGTTATAAAATCCGGGTATATGTCCCGGAGGTAAGACCATTGATGCAGGGGGCAAGGCTTACTGCTTTTGAACTTGTTTCTCAGGGGATTGAACATACTGTTATTGTAGATAGTGCTATAAGTACAGTTATGGAGGAAGTTGATTATATTTTAGTGGGTGCTGATAGGATTGCTAAGAATGGTGATAGTGCGAATAAAATAGGTACAAGGAATATGGCTATAATTGCCAGGTATTTTAATAAGCCATTTTATGTTGTTGCTCCGACAAGTACAATTGATAGAAGTTTAAAACACGGTGCTGATATTAAGATAGAGGTGAGAGGTAGAGAAGAACTTGCATATTGTGGAGAAAAAAAGGTTATTCCTGATAAATCTAATGTATTAAATCCTGCTTTTGATGTAACCCCTTTTAAGCTTATAACTGGCATAATAACAGAGAAAGGGGTTTTTTATAACAATGGTTCTGATTTTAGTTTTTAGCCTTTCATATATAGAAATGCCTTCAGTAGACAGTTTAATTATGTCCTATGATTCTTCTACCTTTCCAGCTATTATAATGGATTCTTTCTTTATTAGTACCTGCTTTAATACATCTATGAATGGCGAGTTGAGTTTGGGAGGGTTTAAGGCTTTAGATAATTCTCTTCTTAATGGGGAATTTGGACTAAGACATTTTAATGATTGTCTATTTTCCAGCTTGAACGGACATTTTATAACCTTTATTAAAAACTTTTCTTTTGGTTTATCTGACAGGAGTGTTTACTCTGACAATGTGTCATTTTATAATATTGCGAGTGTTGTTAACTATTCATTTAGAAAAAATATTCTTTCTTTATTATACAATATAAGTGGTGAACCACACATATTTTATCAATCACTTGGGCTAAAGTATCTTTTTGCTTTTAACTCCTTTTTTCTTATTCCAGCAGTTAGTTATAAGAATGAGCTTTTGACTGTTCAGACAAGCCTTTATAGAGAACGATTTTTTGGTAATTGGATATGTTCTTTTCAGTATCCTCTGGGCGCACGATTATTCTATTCTAATGATCTGGGGTCTACTATCTTTTTATTTGATTTATACGTAAACTGGATAGATGAGTTTCCCGTAGATTCATTGAAAGTTCTTTATATGCCATTGCGTTTTGATAGTTTTAATCCTATAAGAAATAACAGGTATATGAATATTGAGCTAAGAAACAGGTATATTATAGCTGGGATTTTTGCAGGTGATTTATCCTATGCTTTTATTCAGGATTCACTTATTTTGCTTAAGAAAGAGTTCATAAATAGATTGTATATACAGTTTAAAACAAGGAGTTTGTACTCTAATAATATTGTAGGGCTTAGAATAAGTCCTCTTTTTGATTATGAACCTTCACTTGAGATATCTGATTCATTAAATATTTTTACAAGATACGGAGATTTAAGCCTTATGTCGAAGCTTTCCTATAGTGATGAGAGTTTTATTCCTCTTTTTTCATTATATTTTAAAAAGCAATATAGATTTTTTAATTTCTCATTGTATATAAAAAATGTATTTAATGAGTCTTATTACTACTGGCTTACACCAGGTGTTATTTATTCTTTTAAAAGAAGCATTGGAGCTGAACTGTCAGCTATTTTTAAATGATAGGTTCTTTTTTAATAATCTTTGGTAGTAACCACTGTTTTCCAATAAGGTATTTGTCAAGCTTTAAGAGAAAGAAGAGATAGATTCCCATTGCCCCAAATCCCATGAGAAGTTTTATGTGCGCTTTAAACGTTAAAAGTGCAAAAAAAGCTATTACAATTGCAACAGGCATTACAAATAGCAGTAAAGAAGCAAAAAATATTCCTTTAGCACCAGGCGTTAGCATGAGAACCTTATCATTTTCTTTTAATTCAATTTCTGTCCAGGCAAAGACACTCTTTTTTTCAAGATTGGGATTGCAAAATGCCCTTGCTTCACACTTATGGCAGGTACTATTATCAGCTATTGCAACCTTAACAATATGTTTGCTTTTTAATTCAAATTCAATAACAGTTCCTATCTCCTCCATTATTATTTTTTTAGCATATTCTTAAGCTTGTTTATGCTTGAGGCAATGGTTACTATTTTGTTCTGGGTTATTTTTACTTCATTGATAAGTTCTTTTGTCTTTTTTAAAGATTCGTTAGCATCTTCTATTGCTCCTAATAATTTTGCTTTCCCGCGCACCCCTTGGAATTCCTGTGCGTTGGGCGCCTCTTTAATCCTTTTAGTATAATCTTTACTAAGATTATAGCATTCCTCACTTACGTACGTTGTTCTTTTCTTTATGATTTTTAGTTCATCTTCTTTCTTGTTTAAAAAGCTCTTTGCTTTCTCTTTATCCATTTGTTTTATACTGTCTTCTGAAAGAGATACATCAATTGTGTCTAAAACACTATTTATAGCCTTAAGACTATCTTTTGCATAAGTCAAACGATTGTTAAGGTCGTCAAAATAGGTTGAGCGTGTATACTTTTCAGTATATTTATTTATACTGGAAAATATGCTACATCCTACCATAAGTAAAGCAAATCCTATATAAATTTTTTTCATATTCTTACCTCCACATCTAACATTGTTTGCTCAAGCATTTTTTTATATTTATTAATTATTTGAGGAGGAGGAGAGGTAAGTTTTTCAAATGACTTATCTATTGTTTTCATGGGTCTGAATCTCTGTAAAACATATTTTTTGTGATTTCCAATACTTATAGCGAATTCTATCATTTCTTTATCCACGTATCCAGGTACAACAGTTGTTCTTATTTCGTAAGGAATCTTAGAGGATTTGAGTATTGATAGTGTTTCAAGTACTGGTTCAATTTCATGACCACCTGTTGCTTTATTATATCTTTTCGGATCAGTTTTTAAATCAACAGCAAAAAAGTTTATAATCCCACTCTTTATGTATTTATTGATAGTCTCTGGCATAGAGCCATTGGTGTCAATTTTTATATCAACGTTGGTTTCTTTCTTTACTTTCTTAAGAAAGTAAAGAAGCCTCTCATCGTGGATGAGAGGCTCGCCTCCTGTTACTGCGAGTGCAGTAACAAAACCCTTTCTTTTTTTTATTTCATCAATTACATAATCTTCTCTAATATGCGGTAAGCTTTTCAACTCTTCAGGAATGACAAGTTCTCTATTATGACAGAAAGGGCATCTGTAATTACATCCTCCTGTAAATATTAAAGTCGCTATTTTATCAGGATAGTCAACGAGACTCGTTCCTATTATCCCTCTTATCAACTTTTAAATATCTCCTTTCTTTGAATTCCTGTTTTTTGCCGTTATTCCAGGCAGATACAGGTCTATAGTAGCCAACTACTCTTGAATATATTTCTGTTGGTACAACAATAATTTTTTTCTTCATATATACCTCCTATTTGATATTAATAAATAGTTGTTTTTTAATGTTTGTATCCTTTTTTTCATCAAACGTCTTATAACTTCTTTCATCCATCCCTGAGAGCTCAATATCTTCTATTTCTACACGCATCCCATATTTTTTTAGCTCCTCTTCTGTATGAGGATAAGGACAAAATTCAACCTCTCCTGGAATATAACCGTGTACAGGACATACTGAGAATGTAGGTGTTATACTGAAGTACGGTAGATGAAAATGTTCTACAACGCTTTTAACAAGACTTTTAACTATTTGAGGATCAGTTATTTTTTCTCCTAAGAATAGGTGTACAACTGTTCCTCCTGTAAATCGTGTTTGTAGCTCGTCCTGGTGGGATAGAACATCAAAAATATCATCCATACTTCCAACTGGTACGTGTACAGAATTTGTATAGTATGGTGTTTCTCCTGTCCCAGATGTAATTATATCAGGGAAATTGTCTCTATCCTTTTTGGCAAGTCTGTATGCTGTTCCTTCCGCTGGCGTTGCTTCTAAGTTGTACAGATGGTTTGTTTCTTCCTGTAGATCCATCATCTTGTCTCTCATAAAGTCCAATACTTTTAAGGCAAATTCTCTCGCATACGGATCAGTTATAGGTTTCTTTAAGAGATTTTGACAGGCTTCATTCATTCCTACTATACCAATCGTAGAGAAATGATTATTCCAGTAATATCCAGTAGAGCGTTTTACTTCTTCTAAATATACTTTAGAATAAGGATACAGGCCTCTTTGTGTAAAATCTTCCACAATTTTTCTCTTTATTTCAAGAGATGTAGATGCTATTTCAATAAGATGTGTTAGTCTTGAGAAAAATTCATCTTCATCTTCTGATAAGTAGGCAATCCTTGGGAGATTAATTGTTACAACACCAATTGAACCAGTTAGAGGATTAGCTCCGAATAATCCTCCTCCTCTTTTCCTCAATTCCCTATTGTCTAATCTCAATCTACAACACATACTTCTTGCATCTTCCGGTCTCATATCTGAGTTATAAAAGTTTGCAAAGTAGGGTATTCCGTATTTTCCTGTCATCTGCCATAGCATTTTGAATTCTTCTCTGTCCCATTGGAAATCTTTATCTATATTATAGGTGGGGATTGGGAATGTAAATATTCTTCCTTTTGAATCACCTTCCATCATTAATTCAGCAAATGCCTTATTTATCATATCCATTTCAGGTTGAACTTCAGCGTATGTATAATTTAGTTCTTTCCCCCCTACAATTACGTATCTATCTTTATATAAAGTGGATACCAATAAATCCATAGTTATATTTGAAAATGGTGTCTGAAACCCTACTCTTGTTGGAACATTTATGTTGAAGAGAAATTCCTGTAGCGCTTGTTTGACCTGCTTATAAGAAAGATTATCTTCTTTAACAAATGGGGCAAGTAATGTATCAAAGTTTGAGAAAGCCTGTGCCCCTGCAGCTTCTCCCTGCAGTGTGTAAATAAAGTTAACGATTTGCCCGAGAATAGTTCTAAAATGTTTTGCTGGTTTGGATTCTATTTTACCACTTACGCCTCCAAAGCCAATTTCTATCAGCCGTTCAAGATCCCATCCTACACAGTAAGCTGAGAGTATCCCTAAATCATGTATATGAAAGTCTCCATTTTCATGGGCAGTTCTTACCTCTTCAGGGTAAATCTTATATAACCAATATTTTGCAGTTACTGACGATGAAATATGGAAATTTAATCCCTGTAAAGAATAGTTCATATTGGAGTTTTCATGTATACGCCAATCCTTTCTCTGTACATAATTATCAATAAGTGATATTCCGTCTGTAAATGCCTTACCTATTTCACGTGCTTCTTTCCTCTTCTCCCTGTATATAATATATGCTCTTGCTGTATCTCTATACCCGAATGTCATTAATTTATCTTCAATTATATCCTGTATCTGTTCGACTGACGGAATACTCCCTTTCTTAAAGAATGTCTGGAACAAGAAAAGCTCTACACCATCTGCAATTTTCTTTATGTCAACATCTTCTTTACTGGATTTAACTGCTTTTAATACTGCTTTTACTATTCTATTTCTATCAAAGGAAACAATTTTGCCATTTCTTTTTCTAACAAGGTAAGAAAGATTCATTTCATCACTCCTATTTTATACATAAATAATTATAATCATAAGAATGGTTTTGTCAATAAATATATTTATCATACTATTTTTTTTCTCTAAGTTAAATGTTTTAATAATTTAAAATGCAGTAAAAATATATAGAATCATTGTTCTACTGATTATAAGCTATCATTGTGGAATTGTTTTGTATTCTTTAATATTTACCTTAACTAAAGGTATTCTTGGTTTATTATCGAATAATAAATAATACCTGATATTATAATAAAATTAAAAACAGAAAAAAAACTTGACAACACGTGGATAATATATATAATTATCTAACATAATTTTTGTATTTCTGGAGGTTGGAGTGGAAAAGATTAAAATTTTGTTCGTAGACGACGATAAAAATCTGTGCAGTACAATGAAAAGTCTACTAAGCAAAAATGGATTCGAGACAACTGCTGCATTTAGTGCAAATGAAGCATATAAATATTTGGAAAAACAAAAGCCAGACATTATTATATCGGATATAATAATGCCGGATATAGATGGATTTGAGTTTTGTAAAAGCATTAAAGAAAAGGAAAGATATGCTGATATTGAGTTTATTTTCCTTACCGCTTTAAATAATAGAGATGATGAGATAAAGGGATTAGATATGGGAGCAGATGACTATATAACAAAACCGTTTTCTTATGAAACACTTCTTGCGAGGATAAAGACAAAAATCAGAAAAATAAAAAAGACAAGGAAGGAAAATATTTTAAGGGGTGATTTATCGCAATGGAGTATTACAGATATTTTACAGGTGATTGAAATGGGAGAGAAAAAGGGACGTCTTATTATTTACACTGATAGAAATGATACTGTATGGCTCGATGTGAATAAGGGGAATATTATAGAGGCGAGATTTAACAGGTACAGTGGGAATAAGGCATTGCAGAAAATCTTAAATATAACAAAGGGAACATTTTTATTTGATCCTGAACGTTCTGTAGCAGCTCACGGGGGAAAAAGGATACTTTCTTTGTTATTGTCCGCTGCAACTGATTTAGATGAGAAAAAGGAATATGATAAAAGACGTGAAATTATTAGTGCATTAAAAAGGAAGATATGGGATTAATCTATTTAGTTATTACTTCTTCTTTTGAAGGCTTTTATTTTAAAAGTTCTATAGAGTTATCCAATGTCAGCAGTAGAAATATTTTTTGTTTTAGATCCGGGTATAAAATTTCAAGAGATTATTTTCATCATGCGGGTTTTATAAGCGTATTCTTTGAGAAGTCAGAAATATTTAATATATATGTTGAAGGTTATTATAAGTATTTTACAAATAAATTTGAACTGAGGGCAGGTGCTCAGCCTCTTTTATTTCTTAAGACAAATTATACGTTTTTTTCCAAAGGAGTCTTTAAGTCTATTTATAACAAGTATTTATTACCATATCCTTTTATTGATTGGGGTATTGTAGTTTATAACAAGTTTGTTATACCGTTTTACATTGGAATAATGGATGGAATGAATACTGATACCTCATTTATAGATGCTATTGATATAAAGGACATAAACGGACATGCTGCTTTATGTTCTGGTATGGAATTGAATATACGTAGCCTTTCCTTTTCTTCCGTATTTTATTATAGCCGAAGGGATAGTGTAAATCAATATTTGTTAGCTTATTTAAACTTAAAAACGAAAATTAAAAATCTGACCATTACTGGAGATTATATTGGAACATTTCCCTATACAAGAATGCCTTTTGATAGTTTATTTATTGTCACTGTTAGCAGAATACCTATTGCAGAATATTACTATGATAAAATAAATCCCGATTCCTGGGGTTATGGGTATAGTTTCAGGCTTAAATACAACTACAGTCAAAATGTTGTTTACGGGGGTGCTATTGAATTTATGAAGGGGGAGAGAATAGAGCCCAGTTTAAAGCTTTCTTTATATAGTCTTTTTTATTTTAATGATGGCAGGATTGCTCCTTATCTTTCTGTATACAGTGAAAAAATCTTAAATGAGGTGTTTTATGGTGCTGTTTCAGGTATCAATATTTCTTTTTAGCAAAATTTCTATAGGTGTTTCATATTTTGCCTGTAATGATATCACGCACGATAGTACTTATGCAAAAAGAATGACAAAGATGTTTTTTAGGCCTATTGGTAAGGATACGACCTTTGATATTATTTTTGGCAATGGGTCTGATGATAAGAATCAGTTAATGTTTACAGGTGATTTTTCTATCAAGGATTTAACTCTTTTTACCTTGCATTATACATTTAAAACAATTACTGGATACGTGCACGATACTGTTTTAGACAGGGTTAGGCTAAAAGATATAAGAGAGGCTCTGGCAGCGGAAATAAGGAACGTATTATTTAAAGTGAATATAAAGACTTATCCTGATAATGCTATTCTTATAATTGACAAGGATAGTGTTTTATCTCCTTATAAGCATTTTCTTTTAAGAGGAAAGTATAGAATTAAGGTGCTTAAACCCGGTTATCAGGATATGGATACAGTTATAGATGTAAACAAAAACAAAGA
This sequence comes from Caldifarciminota bacterium, assembly GCA_027025255.1. GTDB lineage: Bacteria > Hydrothermota > Tepidihabitantia > B3-TA06 > JALVRC01 > JALVRC01. The sequence goes on along the minus strand of JALVRC010000176.1, from coordinate 1,338 downwards.
TTTTACATTAATTCTATCAAAGATACATTCTTCCTTTCGGAATACAAAAGAGGGTAATTTTTCTAAAGACAGTGCTTTTATATCTATTAGGTTTCCTTATGAAGGAGAGTTATATATAAAGGGAAAGTTTTTTACCTTACTTAGAAATGGGGTGTTTGAATCCATTCCCGTAGGTAACTATGATATCTCTATATATAATGTGTTGTACGGAGAGCGGGATTATAAAATAAAAGTTAAGAGAGGTGATACAGTCTATGTTAGTTTTACTCCTTAGTCTTTTTAATCTCACTTTGACAGATGGGGATGAGTTTTTTTATAACGGTCAGTATAGTGATGCATTAAATGTTTATAGGACAGTGGAAAAGAGAGGAGAGGGTAATGCAGAGATGTTTTTTAATATGGGAGTTTGTTATGAAAAACTGGGTAATATTAGAAGGGCTTTAAAATACTATAAAAAATCAGGTACTCCGCTTGCGAATGAACGTATAAAAAAGATACAGCCAATTATACACAGAGAAGATTCTATTAAGGCTTTAAAGGCGAAAGCAAAGGAAAGAAAAAAGGATTCAATAAAAGCATCAGTACAGAAAGATACATTAAAGAACAAAGCAGTAAATACTGTCACCATAGACAGTATTGGTAGAGATAGCGTAAAAAAGGATACACTGTCTAAAAAAGAATATACTCCTAAAGAGAGTGGACTTTTGAATCTTTTGGTTTTTCTTTTATTGATTTCTTTTGTACTATTGGTTTTATCCTTAGGTTTTACAATATATATTTTAAAGCGGCAAGCGACTTCCTGGCAACGTTTAAAAAACATGATAGTATCAGAGGAAAAGGGTTTTGTTGGTTTTAGAAAACAAGGCCTTTTGCTTATACTTTTCTTTTCTTTTAAAAAAATTAACAGATGTATTGTGGAGGAAAAAAGTAATGGTGATACTGTCTATTACTATGATATAAAAGCCCTTAGAAAGTTTTTTGGAGAAAGGGATTACTCTATATTTGTTGATTTTAGTGATAGTGAGTGGAGAAGTTTTGCAGATACCTTTATAGAGTTGTTTACAGGGGAAGAAGAATTATAGTCCTTTAACTAAAAATAGTTGATACTAAAGTTTATATCTGTTTACAGTAAAAAATTCAGTTAAATACAAGATATTCAAAAGAGAGTAAAAAATAAAGCTTGACAAGACAAGAAAAGTGTGTATAATATGAAGCTTACAATAGAAGTAGGTAAAGATAGCTGAACAAAGTGGAGTAGTGTAGAGGAGAAATTCTAAAGTTTAATAAGGGTATATGGTGGATGCCTTGGCACCTGCGGGCGAAGAAGGGCGTGGTAGG
>JALVRC010000175.1 GCA_027025255.1 Caldifarciminota bacterium | reverse complement strand
TTAACTACTCATAAGATAATAATTAGCCTAACAACCATAGTAATAACTGTATTAATATATTTTATCTTACGCACTATTTTTTCTAAATACATTAAGGATAAAAAAATAAGATACACTTCCTTTAAAATTAGTAGATACATACTTACAATACTAAGTATTCTTTTAATCGTTAGTATCTGGGCAAAATCCTTAGGTTCTCTTGCCACATTTTTAGGTCTTGTATCAGCAGGCATAACCTTTGCCCTAAAAGATGTTATTACATCTATAGCAGGATGGTTATATATAATAATAAAACGACCTTTTAGTATAGGGGACAGGATTGAGATAAAAAAGATCAAAGGAGATATTATAGACATTAGCTTACTCAGGTTTTCTTTATTAGAAGTCGAAAACTGGATAAAAGATGAACAATCTACTGGGAGGATAGTCCATATCCCTAATAACATTGTTTTTAACGAAGCTGTCATGAACTATACTGAAGGATTTACATTCATATGGAACGAAATTAATGTTTTAATAACACTCAACAGCAACTGGGAAAAAGCTAAATATATACTGGAAGACTTACTCAAACACTATAAACCACAGAATAACGAAAAGATTAAAAAAGAATTAAAAAAAACAAATAAGAAATATCTAATAAGCTACAGAAACCTTACTCCTATTGTCTACATGGATGTGATTGATAGCGGTATTAAATTTACATTACGTTATTTAATAAATCCATGGGAAAGAAGAAAAAGCAAGAACGATCTCTGGGAACAAATTATTAAACGATTTTCACAGGAAAGAGATATAAATCTTGCATATAAAACCTTCACAGTATATACAAAATGAATAAATATAATGTAATTGTTGTAGGCGGAGGGAATGCTGGTATAGAAGCTGCCTATGCTGCTGCCAAAATTGTTGGAAATGTTCTCTTAATTACAAACAATATTGATAGAATAGGTTATCAATCTTGCAATCCAGCGATTGGAGGGATTGCTAAAGGGCAACTGGTAAAAGAGATTGATGCACTCGGCGGGTTAATGGGAAGGATGGCAGATAAATATGGAATCCATTTTAGACGATTGAATACTAGTCATGGAGCAGCTGTACGTTCAACAAGAGTGCAAATAGACCGATATGCTTATAATAAAGGAATGATAAAGTTTCTATTTAATCAGGAAAATCTTAAGATTTATCAAGCTATGGTAACCTCTATAATTCTTAGAAGTAATATGGTTTTTGGAGTTAAAACTGCTTTTGGTGAAGAAATTAGTGCAAAGACAATTATTTTAACACCAGGAACATTCTTAAATGGTAAACTCTATATTGGAAACTCTTTTATCCCAGGAGGACGTTTAACAGATGAAAATGCAAACAGGTTAGATCAATTTCTAAAAAAATATTTAAAGGTTAATAGATTTAAAACTGGAACCCCAGCAAGATTAGATGGAAATACTATAAATTTTGATCTGTTAGAACAACAGAATGGAGATGAACCTCCTCCGAGATTTAGTTTATTTGAGGATATAATAGTAAAAAATAAAAAAGCTTGCTATATTACATATACCAACGAAAAGGTACATGATTTAATTAAGGAAAATCTTAGACTTTCTCCTATGTATGGAACTGGTATCATCACAGGTAAAGGAGTTCGATATTGTCCCTCGATAGAAGATAAAGTTGTTAAATTTCCAAAAAGAGAAAGACATATTGTCTTTCTTGAACCTGAGGGCATAGATACTAATGAGTACTATCCCAATGGAATTTCAACCAGTCTTCCAGTAGAAATTCAATATAAAATGCTGAGAAGAATTAAAGGGCTTGAGAATGTACAGATTACAAGGCCTGGCTATGCGGTAGAACATGACTTTGTTGATCCTAAACAACTTTTACATTCTTTAGAAGTTAAGGGCATAAATGGATTGTTTTTAGCAGGACAGATCAATGGCACAACAGGATATGAAGAAGCAGCTGCTCAAGGACTAATAGCAGGGATAAATGCAAGTCTTAAAGTTTTAAACAAGGCTCCTTTCATACTATCCAGAGATAAAGGATATATCGGAGTTCTAATTGACGACCTGGTCACAAGAGGGACTGATGAACCATTTAGAATGTTTACTTCGCGAGTCGAATATAGAATTCTACTAAGAGAGGATAATGCTCATTTTAGACTTTCAAAATATGGATACAATCTTGGCCTTTTGAATAAAAATGAATACAGAATCATAGAAGAAAGAGAAAAAAAAGTAGAATCCGAAATAAAACGTCTTAAGACAACATATCTCTCTAAAGAAAAAATTAAGCACTATATGGGAATAGATATTGGAAAAAGAACCTCTTTATCATTAGCTGAAATTTTAAAACAACCTCATATTTCTTATGACATATTACCTGATAATACCATAACCAAAAAAGAAGATTATGAGACTATAGAAATTGAAATTAAATATGAAGGATATATAAGAAGAATGATTCAAGAACTATCTTTGTTAAAAAAAATCAATGATATTAAAATACCTGAAAACATTGATTTCTTTAAAATTCCTTCACTATCGTATGAATTAGCTGAGAAAATGAATAAATTCAAAATAAAATTTATTGGCCAGGCTCGCTCAATACCCGGGATCACTCCAGCGGCTCTAATAGCACTATATAGATATATAAAAAAGTTCAAGTGATATTCTTTATATCCATTATATCCCTTTTATTAACTTTTTCTTATGAGGATGGTTATACAAAAGAAGGATTAGGAAGAGATATTTATGTAAAAAATGACTCTTTGTACTTTTTTTGTATGGACATGGATATAGATGACAATGGGAGTATAGACTTAGTCTTTGCAAACGAATTTGAATGGTTATTTCCTCCATTAAAACAAAAACACGATACATACTCATATCTTATATTTGGAGATAATATAGATTGGCGAGAACTATACAGAGATTCTTTCTATACTCATGGAGCCGAATGCTCAGCTATGATAGATGTAAACAACGATGAATTAACAGATTTAATCTTTGCTAATTCAACCTATAATTATTCTTATATTTTTATACGCTATTCAAATACGTGGATAAAAGACTCATTCTATGCCCCCTTTAATCACGGAGGCATAGAATACGCTGACCTTAATAATGACGGAAAGGTTGACCTATTGTGGACTGCTTACTATTCAAATTACGCATATATCTATTACAATACAGGGAAACCTCCATATTTTGATACTTTAGAAGCTTTAAAACTAAATATCCCCAACTCGCACGGTTCTGAGATATATGACATTGATAGCGATGGTTTTCTTGATTTACTTATAACCTCTGTACATGAAGATGGTAAGTTTTATATACTTTATGGACCAGACTATATTCAAATTGATAGTTTTAAAATACCTTCTCCAGGAGATGATATCAGTATAGGCGATTTTGATAAGAACTCTTTCATAGATATACTGATACCCTCCCATTCAAGAAAAGGGATATTTGTTCTAAAAGGTGTTTCAAAAAGATTTTTTCTAAAAGACTCATTAGAAGTTTTTAATGCATGGTCCTCAACATGCAACGATTTTAATAACGACGGATATATGGATATTGCAATAAATACAGAAGATCGATTTGAACCCATATATATTTTTAAAGGAACCCCAAAAGGGCTAAAATTTTATCAATCTTTACCAGTTATGTATGGATCAGGCATAAAATTCGTTGATCTTGACAAAAACGGGTTTAAAGATTTAATTGTCGGTGACCAATCTTTAAGCAAAGTTTTTATATACTGGAACAAAAAGGGAGTATTTAATGCCTATAATCATAGTATAATTCAAACTAAAGCAGTTGATGCTTCTTTAACCAGAGATTTAATTGACACATTTTTTTATCTATCACCTATTATTGAGACAAAAGAAACAAGGCATTTAGACAGTATTGTTTTTAAAACAGATACTATCTGGAAAGGGAGTAAAAATACTGAACTTTTTAAATTACGACTGGATGTAAGAAGACCTGAGGAAAAAATCTATTATCCCCCTAAAGCTATAGGTAACGTGAGAAGATTTCAAATAAGAATTATGTTCGTTTCGTATCATATTGCCTCTCTTAAAATTTCTCCTCTACATATATACCTCTCTTCCCCTATTAATGAAGAAACAATATGGAAAGATTTTGAGGACTTTAAATACTTATCTTCTTATGATGCTTGCGGCAGAAGGTTAAAGAACACAAACAATTTCCATGGAATAATGTTTAACACGAGTATAAAAAACCATAAGAAAGGAATAAGAAAATCAATTAAGTTCAAGTAATTAAAAATTCAAATAAATTAGTTAATTCGTTGCTTGACTTTTCCTTATAGGAATATATAATTAAGTTCAAATTTAAGGAGGTAAAATGAAAATAGATAAACCTTACAAAAATTTACATCCATATAATGTAAACTATATTAAAAATCCCGACCAAAAAACTATGCAGGAACTTGCACTTAAACATGTACCAGGAATTATTAGAAGTAAGTATGGGAATTTAGACAGAATAACTAAGAATAAAGCCCGAATGGCAAAATATACATATATAATTGTAAAACCTGATAATACTCAACAGTATTCTCATAATACAATACCTCTAAATAAAGCAGAGATACTTATTAATGCCCAGAAAGAATATATCGAAAGTAAAGGAACCCTTGTTGAGATAGATGGCTATATAGGAAATAAATTAGATAGAGCTGTAGGTGTACAATGGTTATTTACGTTAGAAGGTATAAATATTGCTGGGATGCAACAGGTTCTATCTTTTCCAAGAAATATAGTAGAATCCAATGACATGTTGGATAAACCTTTTAATCCCATTTTTAGAATAGTCTATACCCCCTGGATGAAAGCGATAGATATGCCTGGAGAGCAAGCAATCCTTGTAGACCTTGAGAATTACATCACCTATGTAATTGGCCCAGATTATTTTGGAGAAAGTAAAAAAGGTGCATTAAGAATGTTTAATGATTATATATATAAAAAAGGCGGACTGGTGCTACATGCTGGGATGAAAAGTGTAAAAATAGGCAATACATTTTTAGGGATGAGTATTATGGGTCTTTCAGGGACTGGTAAAACTACAACAACTTTTTCCAAACAGGGAGATGCAACATATCCCATACAAGATGACATGATTGCTATATGGCCTGATACACAAGTATCAATAACAGAAAATGGAGCCTTCGCAAAAACATACGGACTAAAAAAAGAAACTGAACCAATAATATTTAAAGGGACGTTAAATAAAGATGCATGGGTTGAGAATGTATTTTTTAACGCAGATGGTTCATATGACTTTTCCAAAGATGTTTTAACAAAAAATGATGTCAAAAGATTAAAAGAAATTCTTATATTAACAGGAGCAAACGAGAAAAATATCAATGACTACATTGAAGGAAGAGTTCGCCTTGAAGATAAAATAGACAAATATGGTATCCCGTATGATGGCTGGGATTTTTTAGTCTGGACACAAAATGGCAGATCAATTATCCCAATGAAAGCAATAGAAAATGCTGGAGACCTAAATGACATCCCTTCTATCAAATTTATGGGAATATTAAACAGAGATGAAGGTAAAGATGCTGCTACTCCTGGCATTATAAAATTCTCTTCCCCGGAACAAGCCGCAGGATATTTTATGCTCGGAGAAACCTCAAAAACTTCTGCAGCAGGTAAAGAACGAGGGAAAACACGCTCTCCTTTTACACAACCATTTTTCCCTTTGGAATTTGGCCTTCAAGCAATTCGCTTCTCTGAGTTAGTAGCAAAAATGCCTGATGTTGTCCTCTGGTTAATGAATACTGGATATGTTGGTGGTGATGCTTTAGATACAAAAAACGGAAAGGCGCTAAAAGTAAAAATATCTCATTCTTCTGCAATGTTAGAAGCACTAATAAAAAATGAAATCGTATGGAAAGAAGATCCGGACTTCCATTATTATATAGTAGATACAACTAATCCAAAAAACAAAGAACTATTAAAAGTAGTTCCTGAAAAAATCTTAAATCCTGTAAAGCTTTTTGAAGAACAAAACAGAATGGAAGAATATCAAGCATGGATAAAAAAAATGAAAACAGAAAGAAAGAAATTTTTACAAAAATACAGAGTAGATGAAGAAATTATTAATGCAGTAATTAGATGAAAAAACACGACTTAATAATCAATGTAAACTCTTTACAAGACGGAGAAAACAAATTTAGCTTTGCATTTCCTGCTGAGTTTTTGAATATAAAATACGAATTAGACCATAGAGTTATTTTAAAAGCTACTATCTATAAAAAAAACAAAAAATTAAAACTGGTAATGAACGTTTCTTTTAAAATAACTCTTATCTGTTCTCTATGCATTGAGAAATTTCATAGAAATGTTAATACTTCTCTTACTCTATATCTTATACCTTTTAGGAATGACAACAAAACTAATACTGAACTTGAGAAAAAGGATTTATTAACTGAACAATATAAAGAAGAAATTAATCTCTTGCAATTAACTAAAGAAATGATACTTTTATGGATACCAATCGCACCAAAATGTAAAGTCAGCTGCAAAGGATTATGCCCTACATGCGGAATAAACCTAAATAAAAACACCTGCAATTGTAAAGAAATAAGTAAAAATAATGCATTTTTAAAACTTTCAAACCTTATAAAAAATGAAAGAAATTAAAACCTATCTCCTTATTATTACTTTCTTTTTTGCATTATTCTGCACTTCAAACGAAGAAAGTAATAACGAAATTGAAGTATATTTTAGTCCTACAGGAGGGATAAAAAACGCAATTATTGAGAACTTAAACAATGCTAAAACAACAGTTAATATTGCTATGTATGCCTTCACAAATAGAGAGCTTGCCCAAGCTGTTATTTCAACAGTCAAAAGAGGTATTGAAGTAAAAGTTCTATTGTCTCCCTCAGATGATCCTTACAGCAAAGCAGAATATCTTTCTTCAAATGGGGTAAATGTAAAAATATACAATAAACATACTGAGGATAACGGAATTATGCATAATAAATTTGCAATTATTGATGGGAAAACAACTATTACTGGTTCATACAACTGGACCGCCTCTGCTGAAGAAAGAAACGATGAAAATATTGTAATTATATATAATCAAAATGTCTCATCAAAATTCCTGGCTAAATTTAATGAATTGTGGAATAATTCTGATCCTTTATTTCATTATTCTGAAACAAACAACAATATAGTTCTTATAAAGAACAGGGATGAATTATTAAACCACTTGAATACATGGACAAATCTTAAAGGGAAAGTTTTCTCTGTGGGATACTCATATAGAAGTGGAATTTATTTCTTAAACATGCATGAACAAAGAGACTATTTTACAGTAATAATTTATCCTGAAATTGCAAGTAACTTAATTGAAAAAGGGGTACATCCTAAATCCTTAAAGGGTAAAACAATTCTTGTTAGTGGAAAAATTTTTATGCATGAGAAACATGGATTAGAAATTGTTCTAAACTCTTCTAATGATCTAACCATTTATAAATGAATAAAATACACGTTCTAATTTTAACTGCACCAGGTATCAATTGTGATGAAGAAACTCTATTCGCTTTTTCAACCTTTAGACATGTATCTGTAGACAAACTTAATCTTAATCAGTTAAAAAAAAGGAAATCTACTCTTAAAATTACAAACCTTATTATAATTCCTGGTGGTTTTAGCTACGGAGACTATATTTATGCTGGGAAAATTTTTGCAACACACTTAAAAAAAGATTTTAAAAAAGAAATTATTGATTTTCTTAATCATGGAAGAATAATTGGAATTTGTAATGGATTTCAAATTTTGGTAAGTTCTGGATTACTACCTGCTTTAAATGGGTATTTTTCTGAACAAGAAGTCTCCCTTGAACAAAATAATAGTAAACGTTTTGAAGATCGCTGGGTTAAGCTTAAAACAAACATACCTCTGTCCTGGGGGAAACATGATAAAGAATATTATCTACCAGTAGCTCACGCAGAAGGAAAGTTCTATACTAACCAGAAAACTATAACTGAAATACTAAAACGCAGATTAAACGTACTTTCCTATTTTAATCCAGAAGGCCCAGTTTCTTATCCTTTTAATCCTAACGGTTCATTAGAAAATATTGCTGGAATTATAGACAAAAATCATAGAATATTTGGACTTATGCCTCATCCGGAAAGAGCTTTTAGGAAAGAATTATCAATAGATAGAAATTCATTTGATGGATACAAATTTATAAAAAACATTTTAGAAAGTTTTAATAAGGAGGATATGTGATTAATAAACTTGAATTAACTTCGAATGATGTATATAAATCAAAAAACATTAATGATTTTAATTTTAAAACAACAGAAGGATTAAACATCATTTTTAAGATAATTGGACAGGACAGAGGAGTTAAAGCGATTAAATTCGGCTTAGATATTGTGCATACAGGTTATAATATTTTTGTAACAGGTGCAACAGGCACAGGTAAAAGAAGTATAACCAGATACTTAGCTAACAAATGGGCAAACAAACAAAAACGTTCGCTTGACTATGTTTATGTATATAACTTTTCTTTGCCCAATCATCCCATTGCCCTTTCTTTCCCTGCAGGTGAAGCGAAACGATTTAAGTTTAATTTAGAAAAAAATATAAGACATCTTGTTCTCGAAACCTTTTCTAAACGATTTAAAAAAGAATCATACGAAACTAAACTTGAAAATTTCTTAAAAAATATCGAGAAAAAACAAACTCAACTTATTGAAGGTTTAAATAATTTTGCTAAAGAGCGTAATATATCTATCCAGGTTAAAGATGGGAAACCACTTGCAGTACCACTAAATAAAAAAGGAGAAATACTAAATAATGAAATCTTTAACAAGCTAACAGAAGAAGAAAAAAAACAAATAAAACAAAATATCAATGAAGTCAACAAATATATT
>JALVRC010000174.1 GCA_027025255.1 Caldifarciminota bacterium | reverse complement strand
CAGATAATAATTAATGAATCAATCTTTTCATTTTTTCCGAGTCCAAAATGCTGTCTTGGATAAAATGGGTTACCATAATTATTCCCGGCATTGTGAAGTACTTCTCTCAAGAGAGTGAGTGTATCAGCGTATATGAGTATTTTTGCTCCAATGCCAAACGTATTATTGGGGTTTTTGGAACGAAGTTCAACTTCTACATAGTGATTATTGTTATCAGCAGAGTTTATGAAAAATTCGTGATGCCACGCAACACCGTCGTATCTGGATATTAAAACGTCCATAAATCCGTCATTGTTAAAATCAGCCCACAAAGAAAACCTTCTTCTATTATATTTTATAAGTCCTACATTTTCAGTAACATCTTCAAATTTATATGCACCTTTATTTTCATATAACCATCCACCAGCAAAAGGAGCCCCATAAAGATTTACATAGTATAAATCTAAATCTCCGTCATTGTCAAAGTCAACCCAGGATGGTGATGAGCCTATTTCATAGCTTTCGAGGCCTGAGTTTTCAATCATATCAGTAAATGACCAGTCAGGCGCGCCTGAATTAATCCATAGATGATTTGTAGGGTCTCCTGGATAGCCTGAGTGGTGTGTGATGGGAGTAAAGAGATCCATATCACCATCATTATCTACATCTCCCCAGCAGGCACCTATATTATGTCCGTAACTGCCTCCTGCTTTGGTTCCTGCAACACCTTTTTCCAAAGCAACATTTGTAAATGTTAAATCACCGTTGTTTAACCATAGAATATTAGGCTGAAGACGGTATACTGATACGTATATGTCAACATCTCCATCCATATCAAAATCCGAGAAGCTTAAACCCCTGGAGCATAGTTCTAATGAATTTATCCCGGCTGAGTTTGAAATATCTTCAAATGTATTATCGCCCCTGTTATGAAAAAGATAGTCTTCATGACCGGTTGCAGAATTCGCAGGGTATTCATAACTCGTGATATAAAAGTCCAGGGCACCATCATTATCAATATCAAGCCAGCCAATATCCACTAAATCTCTTTCTATAAACGTATCTCTTATCCCTGCTATTTTGCTTATATCTATGAATTTATAATCCGGTGGACCTTGATTAATGTATAAACGTAGAGTGAAGACACCCTTTTCAAGCCTTTGTATTGTTAGGATGTCCGGTAGTGTGTCTCCATTTATATCTGCCTGTGCTATTCGTCTTCCTCCGTCCCATGTGCAACTATCATATTTAGTAAATGTATTGTCATGGTTATTAATAAAGCCCTGTCTCATAAAGATATCAAGCCAGCCGTCATTGTTTAAATCCATCCAGCATGCATTATTTAATCCAACATCAAATCCCATTTCAGAAGCATCTTTTTTGGTGAAATGTATGGCATTAGCGCTCAAAATTGATATTAAGAGAAAGAATATATAACGTTGCATTTTGCCTCCTTATTTTCTTTAGTATATATACAATTACAGGTATGTCAAGTAATATATGTCAGGTTGAAAAGCCCTGTAAAAGAAAGAACAAGCAGTTTTAGAGGTTTTTAATTTTATAAGTAATTTTTTACTTGACATTTCCAAAATTTTAACTATACTATAAACGTTAAGAAAGGCAAAGGAGGTGAAAAGGTAAAATATTTAAAAAAATCAATAGTAAAAGGAGGAAGAAATGAAAAAAGGAGTGTTAATTGTATTGTTAGTAGTTGGCGGTGCTTTTGCTTTAAGCCCGATGTGGACTGAGAGCTTTGAAGGAACGTTCCCTCCAACAGGATGGGACAATTATATAGAACAGGGTAGTGGTCCTGGCTGGAGACAGGGAGGCCCGAGTTTTCCCGGAGGTCATGGCTCACCGTATAGCGGGAGTCGTGCAGCATGGCATAATGATGATTCAGGTACACATGCTGATTGGCTTTTAACCCCATACATAGATTTGACTGATGTAAATATTAGCTATGTGCAATTGCATTACTGGGATAGGGTTTACTATCCTGGGTGGTATGAATACAGAGGTATATATGTAACAACCGGTACATCAGATCCTCCGACAGGTTGGGATGAGCTTGTAGAAACGCATTTTACTGAAAGGGATTGGACAGAAAGGGATCCTTCAACTGTCTCAGAGCTGGATCTTAGCTCATATATAGGACAGACAATACGTTTGGCATTTAAGTATGTTGGTAACTGGGAAGATGAATGGTATCTTGATAGTGTTTCAATAGATACTATCTACGGAGGTGGAAGCGGAGGAGAAGGTTATGATATTTTTATGTATCGTATAACAGATCCTTCAGGAGATCAGGTTGAGCCTAACAAGCCAATTGAACCAGGATGTGTTGTGAAAAATGATGATGAGAGTGCTGATCCAACACCTGATAATGTTGTTGTCAGATGTCGTATTAAGGAAAGCGGTGGTTCTGAGGTCTATCATGAAGGTAAAACCATTGGGCCTCTTGAGCCTGGAGAGACAAAGCCTGTGCATTTTCCAGCATGGACACCAAAGGCAGGTAAGGTATATACTATGACATTTTATATAGATAATTCAACTGTGCCCGGTGATGAAGATTTCACAAATAATAAGAAGGTAAAAGATGTGGCTTGTCCGGCAGCAGCGGATGTTGGAACTATTGCGATTATCTTTCCAACAAAGGAGACAACAGAGATAACAGAGTATCCAACACCAATAGGTGTGTTTGAGAATTTCTCAACGGATACAGCTTCATTTGAGGTTCACTGCATGGTATATTCCTCTTCTGATCCAAGCAAGGTATACTATGACAAGAAGGTTGATATTTCAGCCCTTGCTCCTAACGTAGAGGATACGGTTGAATTTGAGCAATGGGTACCAACAGAGGCAGTGGATGATGATGTTGTATTTACCTACTATACAGTATGGGCTGAGGATGAGAATCCAGACAACGATACTCTTACGAGTGATGCGGTTCATGCTAATTTAGGTGCTGGTATAGTTGAATATAAGGT
>JALVRC010000173.1 GCA_027025255.1 Caldifarciminota bacterium | reverse complement strand
ATGCTATAGAGTCAGGTAAGGGAATTGAAAATTTAAAAATGGATGAGGATAAATTTTACAAAGCTATTAATGCTGCTATTGAGGATATGTTATACTATCGTGTTAGGGAAGGACAAGCTTTGAAAGAGGATTTCCTTTTAAGAATTGGTAAGATTGAGAATTTACTTGAAAGTATTAAATATAGACTTCCTCTACGTAGAGAAGAGAAGATTAAACAGATAAATAAAAAGATTGCTGAAATTAATGTTTCTTTTGATAAACAACGTATGGAGGAAGAAATTCTTTATCATGTTGAGCGAATGGATATTACAGAAGAGTGTGTGCGTCTTAATCATCATATAAATATTTTCAAAGAAACCCTTGAACAGGAGGGAAGTATTGGAAAAAGACTACAATTTATTGTTCAAGAGTTGGTAAAGGAGACAAATACAATTGGCTCTAAGGCGAATGATGCGCAGATAGCTGAGGATATAATAAAGATTAAAGAAGAAATTGAGAAGATTAGAGAGCAGGTTTTAAATGTTGAATAGAAAGGGGATATTTTTTATTGTATCATCTACTTCAGGAGGAGGTAAGAGCACAGTTATTAAACGTATAAAAGAAGTTTTTAATCTTCATCTATCTGTTTCTGTTACAACAAGGAAACCACGCAACAATGAGAGGGATGGAGTGGAGTATTATTTTGTTGATAAAGCAACGTTTATAGATTGGAAGAATAAGAAAAAGTTTCTTGAAACCGAGTTGGTTTATGGTAATTACTACGGTACTTTAAAACAGGAAGTAATTCCATACATAGATAAAGGTAGAGATGTAATCGGGGATTTAGATGTTAAAGGAGCATTGAATCTAAAACAGGTTTTATCGGAAACAGTTGTTACTATTTTTCTTAATCCACCATCTAAGGAAATTGTTGCAGAAAGATTAATGAGGAGAGGTCTTGATTCTTCAAAAACTATTGAGAAACGCTTAGAGCACTTTGAAGAAGAGGTATCTAAAATGTATAAATTTGATTATTCTATAGTTAATAATAATCTGGATAATGTTATACATATAATCAAGGCAATTATAATTTCTGAAGGTTATAGGCCTTTTAGACTAAAAAAAGGAGGTTAAATGAATTTTGATGTAGCTATAGAAGATGTTTATAGAGTATTTGGAAATAAATATTTATATCTTGTAAAGTCTGGTATATACATTAAAAAGTTGTTGAGTGAAAATAATACAAATCTACCACCTCATCCTGTTTTTTGGGTTATGAAACAGGTACTACTTGAGGAAGAAGAGAAGACAAGAAACAGAAATTAATGGAAAGCATTAAACAGCCTCATTCTGTAGAGGCGGAAAGGTTGGTTTTAGGTGCTATTATAAGTGGTGATGAGTATGTTATTTCAAAAGTAACAGAAAAATTAGAGTCTCAGCATTTTTATCTGCCAGCTCATAGAATTATCTATGATTCTGTCCTTGAATTATACAAAAATCATAAGCCTATAGATGCTTTTATTGTAGGAGAGGAATTAAGAAAAAGAGATAAACTGGATATAATTGGTGGTTTAACATATATTACAGATTTAATTAACGTAGATATTATTTCATCTGCTCATATAGATGAGTATATAAATATTGTGTACGGTAAATTTCTTTTAAGACGTCTTATTTCAACCGGCAAGGAGATTGTTAAGATGGCTTATGATGAGAGTAAGTCTGTTGATGATATAATAGATCAATCTGAACAGCTTATTTTCACTGTTAAAGATGAACAGGTTAAAACTGGTTTTGTTGCTGTAAAGGACATGTTGCCTGAAATTATAGAGGATATTGAAAAAAGAGTTGAGCTTACAAGGTCTAAGAATAGAGCTATAACCGGGCTTGAAACTGGGTTTTACGAATTAGATAAAAAGATTGGTGGCCTGAATAACGGTGATCTGGTAATAATAGCTGGTAGACCTTCAATGGGTAAGACTTCTTTAGCATTAAATATGGCCTACCATATAAGTAGAAATGTGGGTAAATCTGTAGGTATTTTCAGTCTTGAAATGAGTGTGAACAAATTAATTGATAGATTTATTAGTATGGTTAGCAGAATAGAAAACAGAAAACTTGTAAATGGATATATTAGTGATGATGAGTGGGACGATTTAACCGGGGCATTAAGTGATTTAAATAAGGTAAAGATATTTATTTCTAAGGAATTAAGAGGACTTGATGTATTTAAAATTAATGCCATGGCTCGAAGATTGAAGGCTGAACAGGATGTATCCTGTATATTTATTGATTATATTGGTTTAGTAAGTCCTTTTGGAAATTCTAGAGTAAGAAGTAGACAGGAACAGATTGCAGAAATTTCTAAAGCCTTTAAGCTGCTTGCGAATGAATTGAATATTCCTGTTGTTGTTTTATCTCAGCTTTCGAGAAAGACTGAGCAAAGAGATACTAAACGTCCAGAATTAGCTGATCTCAGGGATTCCGGAGCTATTGAGCAGGATGCTGATGTAGTAATGCTTTTATACAACGCAGATTTTTATAAACAGGAGAGGAAGGATCCTTCTTTAACAGAGGTTATTATTGCTAAAAATAGAAATGGTCCGATTGGTAAGATAAATTTAACGTTTAATGCAAGCTGCACAAAATTTGAGAACTACGTTGAAACAGAAGAATATATTGATATGGATCAACTTGATAATTTTGATGATAATGCAGGAGATGATTTTAATGTTTCGTGAAATAGGAAAAATTGTTTTATTTATGGTTAGGGCTTTAAAGGGGTTCCCCTATGTTATAAAAAAACCGAGATTAATATTAAAAGAAGTTTATAGAGTAGGTGTTTTGTCTTTACCCATGGTGATTTTTACTTCAATTTTTGTTGGGATTGTAACAACAATACAAACTGCTTATCAAACGAATGCAGCTTTACCCAAGTATTTAATCGGAGCAACTGCTTTCAGAATTATACTTATAGAGCTTTCTCCTGTAGTTATTTCTCTTGTAGTTTGTGGAAGAATTGCTTCTTTTATATCAGCTGAATTGGGAACAATGAAAGTTACAGAACAAATAGATGCTATTAAAACTATGGGACTTGACCCACATAAATTTCTTGCTTTCCCTATCATACTTGCTACAACAATTTCTTTGCCGCTTTTAGTTATTATAAGTGAAATCCTTGCAACTTATTCGTCAATGCTTTCTGCAAGATGGATGTTGGGTCTTCCTTATTCCATATTTATTTACGGGATGAAGACATTTTTTGTAATGAAGGATTTGGTAGGTGGTCTATTAAAAACAATTTTCTTTGGTTTTGTTATAAGTATCATTGCTACTTATTATGGTATTAACACAGGGTTTGGAGCTGAAGGCGTTGGGAAGGCAACTACTTATTCTGTTGTAACTTCATCTGCTTTGATTTTAATATTTGATTTCTTTGTAGCTTTTGGGGTATTTACATGATAAAGGTAGAAGGTTTAGTAAAAAGCGTTCAGGATAGAGTTATTTTAAAGGATTTGAATTTTACGTTGAAACAGGGAGAAATAGCGGTAATACTCGGAAGATCAGGTATTGGTAAAACAGTATTTATAAAGACTGTTGCTGGTTTATTACCATATGAAAAAGGGATTGTTGAGGTTGATGGAATGCGTGTAAATCCGTATAATTATACAGATATGAAGATAATCTGGAGTAAAATTGGTTTTGTCTTTCAGTATGGAGCTTTATTGGATTCTCTTTCAACTATTGAAAATATCGGATTTGGATTAAAAGAAAATGGGTTTAAGGAAAAAGAATGGAAAAGAATTGCTTTTGAAAAACTTGAAGCTGTTGGATTAGATAAATCTGTAGCTGGACTTATGCCAGCGCAGCTTTCCGGGGGAATGAAAAAGATGGTATCGCTTGCTCGTGCTTTAGCCCTTTCTCCTAATTATTTATTTTATGATGAACCAACAGCAGGACTTGATTATTCTATGGTAGTAAGGATTACCAGTTTGATAGGCAATATTAATAAAATTCTTGGTATTGCATCACTTATTATTACCCATGATTTATATTTAGCAAAAAAATTTAGAGAAAATATTTATTTTTTAAAAGATGGTAGGCTTGTCAAACCACCTAAAAAAGTTACTCTGGAGGATTTCTATGATGAATGAGAGTAAAAAAGAAATCTGGGCAGTAGTTTTTCTTTTTGTTGCTATTGTGATATTTTTTGCCGGTCTTGCCTGGATTAAGGATATTTTTATTCAGGCAAGAAGTTATAAAGTTAAGGTATACTTTGATGATGTTACAGGATTGCAGGTCGGGAATAAGGTAGAGATAGCAGGAGTTAGAGAAGGACAGGTAAGCCAAATCCGGCTAATAAATAATAAGGCTCTTGTTTTACTTGATATTAATAAAGATATTGTGATTCCAATTGATTCCCGTATAGCTCTGATTACTAATTCTCTTTTAACTGGAGAGAAATCAGTAAGAATCTATCCGGGTAATGCAAAAGAATTTATAAGAGGTAAGGATACAATTCTTGAGGGATATTTTGAAAACCCATTGCCTATTGCTGAACTTACTCAATCTTTAAGAGAGCTTCAGAGACTTTTGTCTGAGGTTGACCTTGATTCAATAAATGAGCTTTTTATCTTTAGAATGGATCAAATGTTTAATGGCATTAACAGGATTTTGTTCCCATTAAAAATTGCTGCTAATAATCTTGATTCTACAATAAACAATTTGGATGTTGTGGTAGGTAAAATAGATAATATTATAGATGACATAGATAAAGGTAGAGGAACTGTTGGTCAACTTATTAATAATGACTCAATTGTTTATGAATTAAGAGAAACAAATGACAGTATAAAATCTTTGATAGAAGATATAAAGAAACATCCACAAAAGTATATAAAGGTAAGGGTTAGAGTTTTTTGAATAAAAGATTTGTATGTCAGGAATGTGGTTTTTCAAGTTTGAAGTGGCTTGGTAAATGTCCTCGATGTGGGAGCTGGAACAGTTTTGTTGAGGAACGAATAGAAAAGAAAAAAGGGCCTAAGCCAAAAACTTTAATTCCTGCAGCATTAAAGGAGATAGAAATATCAAGCGATGTAAATAGAATACCTACTGGTATAGATGAAGTTGATAGAGTTTTGGGAAAAGGATTTGTCAAGGGAGAAATTATTCTATTAGGTGGGGACCCTGGAATTGGGAAATCGACATTAAGTCTTCAAATGGCATCTTTTATATCAAAAGGTTTGTCTGTTTATTATTTTTCCGGAGAAGAGTCTATTTCTCAGATAAAGATGAGAGCGGAAAGATTATCTGTAAACTCAAATAATCTCTATGTGTTTTCTACAACAGTTCTGGAGGATATTATTTATACAATTGATAATGATAAGCCAGCTTTTGTGGTAATTGATTCGGTGCAGACAATTTTTAGTAGAGAATTATCTTCTCCTGCTGGAAGTGTGGCTCAAGTTAGAGAAGTAGCTAATGCTTTTCAGGAAATAGCAAAGTCTCTGGGAATTGTTGTCCTTTTGATAGGTCATGTAACAAAATCAGGTGTTGTTGCTGGGCCTAAGACACTTGAACATATTGTCGATGCTGTGTTGTATTTAGAAGGAGATAGATTTAATACATATAGAATCTTAAGAAGTATAAAAAACAGATTTGGCTCAACGGATGAAATTGGTTTGTTAGTTATGGAAGAGAAGGGTTTGAATTCTTTTAAAGGCAATGGAATGTTTTTGAATGAAAATGAGGTTGAGAAATGTGTGTTAACCCCTGTATTTAAGGGCTCAAGAATAATTCTTATGGAAATACAAACGCTTATTTCTCAAACTTTTTATCCTTATCCTCAAAGAATATCCAATGGGTTTCCTTTAAAAAGATTATCAATGTTGATTGCTGTTATGCAGGAGAGAGCAGGTCTTAATTTATCAGGGAAAGATATCTATTTGAATGTTGCAGGAGGGTTTAAGATAGAGGATGATACAGGTGCAGATTTAGCAGTGATTTTAAGCCTTGCAGTAAATATTTTAGATAAAGAGCCTTCTAATTTCATTGCTGCGATAGGAGAGGTCGGGTTAGGTGGGGAAATACGAAGAGTCCCCAGAATAAAAGAGCGAGTGGAAGAATTAAAAAGACTTGGCATTAAAACTATTATTTCACCTTCTTTTGGTGAAATATCAAAGTTTAGGGATTTGAATCTGATTGAACTTAGGAGTGTAAAAGATATTGCAAGAAGTAATATTTTTTAATAAAGGAGGGTTATGTTTTGGAAAAGAAAGAATTTTTTTACGGATAAAGAAACCTTAAATGACGGAAGGTTGATTATTCTTATAAACAAAGGTATATTATGGGGAAATTTGTATGTACTTGGAGTAGAGAAAGAAACCTTAAAAAAACTTATAACGAATAATTGGCTTAAGATAAAAATAATAAAGAATTTATCCCTTAATGATATAACTAAATTGATTTTGAAGAAGAAATTACTATGGTTAACCATAAGAAAAGATATAGAATTAAAAACTAAAAAGGTTTTAAAAGATTACATTGTTAATCTGGATGATCTTTACAGCTATTTACAAAAAACTTATAATCCTGGTGAAGAAAAAATTGTGAGAGTTTATAGTAAAGGAAAAAAGAATAAAGACGGAATTGGTTTTTTACCAGATGGAGTGAAAGTAATTGTTGATACTGGAGCGGCTTTTGTAGGAGAATATATATCTGTTGTCATAACTGGAGAATTAAAAACACCAACAGAAAGAGTTGTATTTGCAAGACCAAAATATAAGTAAAATAATTATAAAATAGGTGAAAAAAAAATGCTTGACAATACCGTAGAATTAGCTATAATATTAACAACGAAATTTAATAAATTAAAAGGAGGTGTTGATGTATAAACGCCTACTGGCAGTAGGAATAACAGTAATGTTAGGTATTAGTCTTTTTGCAGGGTGTACCAGATGGGCATCTAAAGAAACACTTGCAGAAATGGAGCAGGCTTGCAAAGCTGCTGACGATGCAGAGGCAAAGGTAGGAGATCTTCAGAATCAACTGAATGCATTAAATGCTGAAAAGGAAAAACTTAGTGCTGATGTACAGAGTCTACAGGAACAAATAAATAAATTACCACGTAAACCGGAAAGGGGAGAGTAATTATGAAAAAGATAGTATTCTTAAGCATTCTAATAGGTGGTTTTTTATTTGCAGCCACAGAACATGAAAAAATAAAAGAAGATGAAGCTCAGCAGCGTATTGCAGCATGTAAACAGAGAGAAGAAGAAGCAAATGCTAAAATAGCAGAACTTCAACCTCAGGTTGACGCTGTTAAAGCTGTTATAGATTCTCTAAACACTCTGAAAGCTAAATTGCAGGCAGAATTTGATTCTTTGAATGCTGGCCCAAAATACTGGGGTAAATACACAGTAAAATCAGGGGATTATCTTGCAAAGATAGCTGGAATGCCTACAATCTATCATGATGAATCAAAATGGACAGTACTATACGAAGCTAATAAAGATATTATACAGGATCCAAACCTCATTTATCCAGGTTGGATACTGTTTGTACCTGGTCTAGACGATTATAAGGTTTACTCAGGCGATTGTTTATGGAAGATTGCAAGCTATATTTCAGTATATGGCGATGCAAGTATGTGGCCTAAGATTTATGAGGCTAATAAAGACAAAATTAAGAATCCTAATCTTATATATCCTAATCAGGAATTTGTAATCCCACGTGACTGACGATTCGTTGTCGCACAGGTATCATATCTTCGATATGATACCTGTGCTTTTTTTTATAGATGTTTAAAAAGATTTTAAACAGTAGAGGAGTTGATCCTTTACTGTTATGGGGGGTTGAGAATGAACATCTACTTTTTATAAGAGATAATTTTGATACAAAGATTTTTTATAGAGGCAATAAGATTATATTGGAGGGAAAGCACAAGGAAGTAGAAAGAGCAGAGTACATTCTTTTAAAAATGATTGAGATTGCAAGATCTGGTAGATATATTTCTTCCGCCCTTGTTCGTCAACTAGTGAACAAAGATAAAACACAGGAATCCATAAATGGAAATGAACTTGATCAGGAAAATAATTCTAATGTTTTAAACAGCGATGAGAATGAGGGGGCAGTTATCATTACCCCTAAAAAGAAGATTTTCCCCAAAAACATTCATCAATTGAATTATTTAAAAACAGTTAAAGAACATGCACTTACTTTTGCAGTAGGTCCAGCTGGGACAGGCAAGACTTATCTGGCAGTTGCTTTGTCTGTTGAAGCCTTAGAAAAAGGTAGAGTAAATAGAATAGTTTTAACTCGTCCTGCTGTTGAAGCTGGAGAATCTTTAGGTTTTCTGCCCGGAGATATGAAAGAAAAAGTGGATCCTTATTTAAGGCCTTTATACGATGCTTTAGGAGATATGTTACCTCAGGAACGGTTACATAGGATGATAAATTATGAAGTGATTGAAGTTGCACCACTTGCATTTATGCGTGGTAGGACTTTAAGTAATGCATTTGTTATTCTTGACGAAGCCCAGAATACCACAAAAACTCAAATGAAGATGTTTTTGACTCGTTTGGGATGGAATAGTAGAATTATTGTTACAGGAGATGTAACCCAGATAGATCTTTCTAATTATAATAAATCAGGACTATTAGAGGCTATTAAGATTTTGAAAGACATTAAAGGGATTTCTTTTGTTGAATTTGATAAGGAGGATGTGGTAAGACCTTCTTTAGTATCAGAAATTATTCATGCCTATGAAAATAGGTAATAAATTTCTTGATGGAATAGTTTTTTTTATACTTTTTACCCTGGTTAACGGAACAATTTTTTTGACTGAAAAAAATACTATTTCAAAAGCTTTAAAAAAGAAAAGGGTTTTACTCCCAGTTGGAATGAATGTTAAATTCGCTTTAATAAGAAGCTATTCTGTTTATTCTTTTTCTCCTTTGACAATAGAATACCTTAACGAGCCCAAGACTTCAATTATAAAGAGATTTTTATTAACCCGAGAGGGGAGAATCTTTAGAGATTTTTATGCTACATATCCT
>JALVRC010000172.1 GCA_027025255.1 Caldifarciminota bacterium | reverse complement strand
GGCTTCAACAGGAGGCACAAAAAGAGCTATTAAGAAACAGATAATAATAAAGCAATCAATAAATGATTTATCATTGGAAGAACAGTTAACAGAACCACCAACAGGTGGAAAGATATGGCATGGTTATGGCGAAGGTTACGTTTCACGGTTTGTAGGAGATAGTATCTTAGTATTTGCAACCTGGCAGGGAACTGTATGGATGCTTGCTTACTCGCCTGATCCAAGGCTTGATCCTGATGCGACAGATTCCATTAACGGTGATTGGGAAGATCCTGTACATAATGCTCATGGGAAGTTCTGGGGCTATTTAGAAGCTGACGGAACAGTTAAGGTAGGTGTCTGGTGGTCTGTTAATCTAACTCCTCCAGTTGACGGCTCATGGGAAGGCAAATTTGTTTACGATAAAGATACAATGGGTGGTACGTGGATTTGTAATACCTACCAGGGAAATGGAACTTTGCATGGTGAAAGATAACAACTAATCTATATAGGGGACGTAAGTCCCCTATATTTTTAAAGGAGGAAGTATGCTTATTTTTATGTTATTTATGAGTGATGATATAATTATAACAGATTACAATGAAACAGGCTTTCTTTCTATGCAGAGACCTCAGCTCTATATCAATAAAAACGGGGAAGAAATACTTAACTATGTAACAAATGAGTATTTCACAGATGGAGAACTTGTTGATGCTAATACATTTGTCTTTACAGATAGCGATACATTTCGCTTTCAACCCATACGCGCTCCCGCTGATTTCAGCCTTTTTATCTTTGCCTGGAGGAATTCGACAGATGGGTTTATTTCTGATGAGGGTTTAATATACAGGGTTCAATTCATAAAGCCAGCATATACGAAGGCATACGGACATTATTTATACATAGACATCTTTTCTGAGGATATGGCACTTTTAAAGGAAATAAGGCATGAATTTTTTGATAGTGATCTGTATATGTTCGCTGGAGCAAAGCTTCTCACCAATAACAAATACTTTGCCCTTGTTGCAATGGATGAGAGGAATATCTTTATTCAATACTTTAACATGCAGGGGGATTCAATAACGAACTTTATAAAAAAAGATCATTTAAGGGTGGATGATGCTAAGTTTGATGCCTGTATGCTTGAGAATGGTGAGGTTGTAGTGGTATACGAGAATAAAGGATATATGAACTGGATAGCATTTGATACACTTGGAGAGGTTGTCCATTTGCCAGATACAATCCCTACAGGCAATAATGGCAGAGGAGAAGGTATAGAGATAGCAAGAACAGACAATGGGTTTGCCATTTCCTGGATTGAATCACACACCCTCAAGATGAGGTGGTTTAACAATGATTTTGAGCCCATAACAGAGCCAATAACAGTAAAGGATGGAAGTGTTAAAGATAATTATTCCCTATCAATCTTAAACACCGGGGAGGCCTGTCTTCTCTGGTATGATATTAATGGATACTACAATCTGAGTGTTTCTTTAATAGACAATAACAGGAATGTGATAAAGCCACAGATTTCTATAACTGATAGAGTTGACGCTGGAGCAACATGCTATAAAAATGATAAAACAGGCAAGTTTCACATATACTTTTCTAAATCATCTGAATCCAATGAATTTGCGAATAGTATTTACTCTATTATAATGAATAAACAGGGGTTCTATCCCAGACCTTATCAACGAATAGATGGGATTAAAGGAGTGCACCATGTATATGAAGGTGTAAGTATGAACAGAAGAGGAGAGTTTGCTGTAATTTATAGAGCCTCAGTATATGGACATAACCCATTGTACTTAGAACTTTTTGACAAAGATAGCAAAAGAATGTTTGAGAGGATAAAGCTTGATTCAAACATTATTTACAGGGATGTATACCTTACAGATGATAGGGTTGTAGCAGGATACGTAAAGGATAATAATATAGAAATCAAATTCAAGGTTTTTGATTTAGAAGGAAGGCTTCTTAATGAAACAATAGTTACGTCCAGGGACAGTGATAGGGTTAAAGGTTTAAGCTTTGCTTATTACAATGATACAATAGATATGTTTACAGCAATGGGATACTTTGTTATACACAGGAAGGTCAAGGCAGGAGCACATTATACAGTATCTCTTGATAATAAAACGGAGATAGTGTTAGATCAGACACATTCAGGAGAGCTATGTGTTGACTTTTTAAGTAATAATGAGTATCTGGTATCAGTAATGGAAAATAAGGAAGACTATCAATACCACTCAATGGTGTACCATTTAAAAGATAGAGTTATTAAGTCAAAGGAAGTTCCAGAAGAGGGTAAGCATTCAAACTTTGTTGTTGCACGAGGAGAGGGTGGAAGGTTTTTGTCGCTTGTTGAGATGGCAGGACTTAGTGAGTATAACTATGCATTAATGGATACAAGTTTTAATGTAATAAAGGATACAACGTTAGGTCTTAAAGGAGGGGGAAAAGGATATTCATGGGTTAAGCACACCTCAGATATCATCATGCACAACAACCGAGCTATACTCTTTTTAACAGACTTCAGCCTTGAGCATATAAGGGCAAAGGGGCTTATACTCAATACAGAAACAGGCAGTATCATAGGAGAGCTACCCATAGGAGCTGACATTGATGAGCCGTGGTACAGGACAGTAGTCAACAAAGGCTCAGTTGCAGGCAATGACTCACTTTTCGTTGTTGTCTGGCTTGATAATAGAAACAACAGAGGGTTTGATGTCTACGCACACGTGTACAAATGGGAGGACTTTGAAGGGATAGAGGAAGAAAAAAATATAAGCAACACTATTGTAAAACTTACAGGCACTGATTTATTCCTAAACACTGTCTCCTACACCATATACGATGTACAGGGTAGAATAGTACTTAAAGGGAATAAAAAAAGAGTTCCATTAAAAGACTTTTCACAAGGAATATATTTCATAAAGTATAAAAACAACAACAAGGGGGTGGTAAAAAAGCTTGTAATCATCAAATGAATGTAAGATAAAAAAACGTAAGCTTTATGAAGAAATCAGCATAAGATTTAACATTTATAAATATTTTAGTGCTTGACATTACAAATATTTTGTATATAATTAATTTCAAGCTGGCGTAGCTCAGTTGGCAGAGCAGATGATTTGTAATCATCAGGTCAGGGGTTCAAATCCCTTCGCCAGCTTTTATGGGCAGGTACCCAAGTGGCCAACGGGGGCAGACTGTAAATCTGCTGGCATACGCCTTCGGAGGTTCAAATCCTTCCCTGCCCATCTTAAAGGTATAAAGCGCAAATAATTCATAGCTTATACAAACTTCAATCCTTGACAAAATCAATATTTTTTGTAATATTTTATATGTGCACGTTAAATAGAACAGGACTCGTATTTTTTTCAAGAGGCAATAAGCAATTTAGTCCAGTCTCAACCTTAAAACTTCTATATAAAACAGATAGGCTATGATTTCACTGAATAAGATATATAAAACATACGAAAATGTTACAGTTTTAAAAAACATCACACTCTCAATAAATAAAGGCACTATTACAGGGATAATAGGTCCAAATGGCGCTGGTAAATCCACATTGCTTAAGATTATTACAGGGATTGAATACCCGAATAAAGGGGAAATATACATAGATAATATGCATGTCATGAGCTTTAATCACATAAAGCCATTTATATCTTATATGCCAGAGAGAATGACAATTTATCCGGAATACCATGTATACGAATACATTGACTTTCTTAATAAAGTGCTAAAGATAAAAAATACTAATCTTTTTAATTTATTCTTTCTTGAAAATATTTATACAAAAAGGATAAAGCATCTGTCAAAAGGCTGGCATCAGAGGCTGAAACTCTATACAGCACTTTCAATAAAAAGGCCTGTTTATATCCTGGATGAGCCATTTGAAGGATTTGACCCCTTACAAATGCAGCATATCATTGAAATTTTGCTTTCATTTGTCAAACAGTCAAAAACAATTATTCTCTCAATACATGAACTTTCCTATGCTCAGCGTATATGCAATGATTTTATTCTGCTTAACAAAGGTGAGGTTGTTGCCCAGGGAACACTAAACGAACTCAAGGAAAAATACTCAGTAAAGGAAAACACCCTTGAAAAAATTTTCATAAAGGCATTAGAAGGATGAAAAGCTATTTAATACTTCTTTTCAAAGAAATAAAAGATTTTTTAAAAAGTAAAACAACATATATATTTATAATCCTTCTTGCCATAATACTTTCTTACAGCTTTTACTCTGCTGTAGATTTATACTCTAAAGCAAGCTTAACCGCTGTTAAAGATAAATTATACGCTCAGGGATTTGAGCCAGCATCAGGCATATTTGTTCCGACACTTGGAGGATTATTCATTCTCCTCTCACTCTTTGCTCCATTTGTATTTATCCAATCCTTAATCAATGAAAAGCATAACAATACTCTTCTACTGCTTGCACAAATGCCCTTTTCTACAAAAGGGATATTTTACATAAAATCCTTATCAAGCTTTATAATACTTATAGGCTTTATTCTCTTAACCCTACCAATTTTTATTTATTGGCATTTAATCGGTGGCCATATACCCTATAGCGAGGCCTTATTGCTCCTTTCTGAATATATGCTTTACGGCTTGTTTATCATTGCTGTTTCTTTCTTTTCAGCCTCAATCTTTAAGACACATGCACAGGCATCAATATTCTCACTTTTCCTCATAATACTATCCTGGTTTATTGATTTTGGTAAAGATATGAATATACCTTTTGTCTCTGGTATAACAAAATTTTCAATCACACACAATTTAAAGTATTTTGAAAATGGCACCTTTTCTCTATCAAGCACTCTATACCTTTTGCTTATTATATCTTTTCTTCTATATACTGCGTATGTTTTCTTTAACTTTTCCATTAGGGAAAAAACCATAAGGCTAATCCTTGCTATTATACTATTTATAAGCCTTATGTTTATTAATCAAAATATTCATTTTAACGCTGATTTGACAGAAAGCAGAAAAGCATCATTTTCTTTTGAAAAAGAGCGTTTTCTTAAAAAAATTCCTGCCTTCACAATAGATATATATCTTGATCCAGGTGATAGCAGAGCAAAGGATTTTGAGAACGATTTTTTAAAAAAATTAAGCCTTGTTAAAACCAATGTAAAAACCCATTATATAAAAGGGAAAGAGCTTCAAGATAACTACGGTACAATTGTTTTCACACTGAATAACAAAAAAGAAAGGACCTTTTCAACAAGTGAAGAAGAAATCTTTATAATTCTTCAAAAACTCAGTGGACTAAGTATAAAAAAAGAGAAAACACAACAAATATTTCCTGGCTACCCACTAGTTGTAAAAAATGGATGGGCAATGTATCTATTTATTATTTACTCTATTTTATCCGTTCTAAGTATAACCATTTACTATATGATTTCATTTAAACCCTTTAAAAAAAGGAGGTAAGCATGAAACCTAAAGTTATGTTATTATTCATAATGTTTTACAGTGTAGTTTTTGGCTCAACAAGATATATTTGCAGATTTGATAATGAAACCTACAATGCACAGGCAAAAGACTTTACCTCATTTGTGGGGAAATGGCACATTGACAGAGACGGAGACAATACAGTTTATGCTGTTGATGGAAGAAAATGGGAGAAAGGCCTTCTATCAGAAGGAATTGTAAATAAAGCAAAAGGGATGTACGGCGATAGATACGCTGAATTTCTTGATAACCTTGAGGCATATAAATACTTTCCGCTTACAATCTATAACAAGCTTAACATGTTTAAAGAGGGAAAAATCACTGTCAGATTCAAAAGCATAAGTGGACGTATTGATAGAGCAGCAGGTATTGCCTTTGATATAAAACCCAATGGCAACTACCTTGTTATAAGGGCAAATCCCTTGGAAAACAATATTGTCCTATTTCGTATGAAACATGGAAAACGTTCATCTGTTCAATGGATAAGAAATGTAAAAACACTGTCAAAAAAATGGCATACGTTAACAGTAAGTATAAAGGGGAAGCATATTAAAGGATTCTTAAATGGTAAAAAATTCATTGACTACACGAACAGCACTCTAATTAATGGTAAAATCGGGCTCTGGTCAAAAGCTGACAGTTATGTTTTTTTTGATGATTTTACAGTAGAGATTAAAAAGGATTTGACAACTCCATTTAAAAAATAAAAATGTTTAAATACAACTGTTGGAGTTTAACCCTATTACTTGACTTTACTGATTTTTTGTATAAAATTTTAATGAATAAAGAAATGTGAGGAGGTTATTATATGGCACACAAAAAAGGTGGTGGTGTAAGTAAAAATGGAAGAGATAGTCAGGGTCAAAGACTGGGAATAAAAAGATATGGTGGTCAGTTTGTAAAAGCCGGGAACATACTGGTTAAACAGAGAGGAACACCTATATGGCCAGGAAAGAATGTTGGCCGCGGTAAAGATGATACACTTTTTGCCCTAATAGACGGATATGTAAAATTTGAATGGGTAAGAAAAAATAAAAAAAGGGTGAGTATTGTAGCAAAGGAGGGATGAATGAAAATACGTTATTTAGCTCATGCGTCCTTTCTTATTGAAAATAAAGATGGAGTAAGGATTATTACCGATCCTTACAAACCAAATGCCTACGATGGTGGAATAAAATACGATAGTATAGATGAAGAAGCTGATATTGTTACTGTTACTCATACTCATGAAGACCATAATTTTACTGAGGCTGTAAAAGGAAACCCTGAGATTGTGAACACTCCAGAAAGAAGAGAAATAAAAGGTATTGTAATAGAGGGTTTTAAAACCTATCATGATCCCAATCAGGGAAAAGATAGAGGCGAAAATATTATTTTTTCCTTAGACATTGATAATATAAAACTTGTACATTGCGGAGATCTCGGTGATGTTAATGCTGATTTATCAGGGATAAAAGATGTAGACATACTACTAATCCCTGTTGGAGGGCACTTTACAATTAATGCTGATGAAGCATATACTATTGTTAATAAATTAAAGCCCAAAATAGTTATTCCAATGCATTATAAAACGGAAAAGACTTCTTTTCCTATTGAAAACGTCCAGAAATTTATCTCAAAATTTGAACGAGTAAAACACATTAAAGATAAAGAAATATCTTTTACAACCCTTCCTGAGACACTTGAGGTATGGGTTCTCCCCTATACAAAATAATGCAAGGGGCAGTAGCTCAGCTGGGAGAGCGCCTCGTTCGCAACGAGGAGGTCGGCGGTTCAAATCCGCTCTGCTCCATTAACAATGCCTGTACCAACTAAGTTCTTTTTAACAAAAGGAATAGGAGTTCATAAGGACAAGCTGGGAAGTTTTGAACATGCATTAAGGAATGCAGGTATTGCCCGCTTTAACCTTGTTGAAGTTTCAAGTATACTTCCCCCCGGATGTTTATACATCCAGAAGGAAAAAGGGCTAATGCTTCTTAAGGATGGAGAAATCGTCTATACTGTAATGAGCAAAAACTCTACAAACGAACCCTATAGAAGACTAAGCGCATCAGTAGGTATTGCTATGCCCAAAGATAAATCACAATATGGATACCTTTCTGAATATCATGCCTTTGGTATAGATGAAGAAAAAGCAGGAGAATATGCTGAAGACCTTGCTGCAACCATGCTTGCTTCAACCCTCGGAGTTCCTTTTAATCCTGATGCGAGTTATGACGAGAAAAAAGAAATATGGAAAATATCCAATAAGATTGTTGAAACAAGTCATATAACCCATACAGCTGTAGGCGATGAAAATGGTTTATGGACCACTGTTGTCGCTGCTGCTGTATTTATTGTAGAACAATGATAGCTAACAAGTTAGAAGAAACAAAGGATTTTTTAAAGGAAAGAGGCATTGAGAAAATTGATGTTGCAATTATAACAGGCACAGGACTTGACAATAGTATCCCATTACTAAAAGAGTCAACCACAATATTTTATAAAGACATTCCTTATTTCCCTGTTCCTACAACAAATCATCCTGGAAAATTTGTTGTTGGAAACTTTAACAAAATGAATATAGGCGTACTTAATGGAAGAGTCCATTACTATGAAGGATTTTCCCTTGAAGAGGTAACATACTATATTAGAACACTCGCTTATATGGGAGTAAAATATCTGATTATTTCCAATGCAGCAGGTGGGCTCAATACTTCATTTAATACAGGAGATTTCGTTATAATAAAGGACCATATCAATCTTATAGGAGACAATCCCTTAATTGGAAAAGACATTGATAATAGATTTATAACCATGAAAAAGGCTTATGATGAAGGCTTAAGAGAAGAACTTAAAAATATACTCCTAGATATGAAACTTCCTCCTCATGAAGGAGTATATGCTGCAGTACATGGCCCATCACTGGAAACAAACGCTGAATACAATTTTATAAGGATTATTGGTGCTGATATGGTAGGCATGTCAACTGTACCTGAAGTAATTATGGCACGATACTTTAAGATGAAGGTCGCAGGAATATCAATTATTACAAAC
Source organism: Caldifarciminota bacterium (assembly GCA_027025255.1). Classification (GTDB taxonomy): domain Bacteria; phylum Hydrothermota; class Tepidihabitantia; order B3-TA06; family JALVRC01; genus JALVRC01. Next base: position 16,250 of record JALVRC010000172.1, on the reverse strand, counting down.
ATGGCATCAGACGAACATGCTGAAGGTAAAGAGGTTGAAACTGTTGCCAAAAAAAGAGCTGTTTTTTTAAAACGCATATTTGAAAAATTATTAGGGAGTATCTCATGAAACGTTTTTTAAGTTTTTTTTTACTACTTTTAAGTCTCATAAATTGCAGTAATAAAAGAAAAGCCCCTATTGAAGAAGCAACCAAAGCTTTACATAGAAGAGATTATTCAACAGTTATAACAATGCTTCATCCTTATATTAAATATAGTAATCCTCAGGTATTTTATCTTATGGGCAAGGCCTATCTTGGAAGCAAAAATCTTTATGAGGCAAACAAATTCTTAGATAGCCTTGCAAAAATGGATACATTGTATACTGACAGTATAGGCATTGCTTACCTCAAAAGAGGGATTGAACTCGCACGTCTTGGAGAAAGGACTACAGCTCTTGAGATGTTAAGCAAGGGTGAGCATTTTATTTCTGACAGCTCTATATATAAAAAGGGCTATAAAGCAGAAGCGGATATTTATAAGTACAATGGAGAATATACAAAAGCCATTAAATACTTCAATGCTTCTCTTAAATTTGAAACAGATTCACTCTCACGTGTAGAATTATATACAAACCTCATGAAAACCTATGAAGAAATGGGAAGATGGGATCTTGCATATAACACAGGATTCAGAGCCATGAGAGAAAAATTCTATTTTATCCAGACTGATATGGCACGGGATGGGGTAGAATACTTAAAGGACCTTATGAGGAGAGGAAAGGTTGACAGCGCAGAAATGATAATACAAATCATTGACCCTCTGCAATTTCCAACCAGACTCAAGCCTGAATACTTGCTCTTAAAAGGCGATTTCTTTATGAAAAGCGGAGATCTCTCCAGTGCTTTAGAGGCTTATCAAACGATTTTAACCCTGACACCCAGACCGCCACAATCAATAATAATGAACGCAAAGAAGCGCATAAAAATGGTTGGAGAGTAAAATGAAAAAACTTCTTTTACCTGTAATAATATTTTTAATCTTATGCAACAAACATACTACAAAAAAAACTAACCCTTTAGAAACATTTAAAACTGCTGAGATTCTTTTTAAAAATAAACACTATAAAAAGGCAATCCCACTGTTTAATGGTTTTGTTATGGAAAATCCTTTATCAGACAGTGCTGATAAAGCACAATTTCTACTTGCTGAGTCATACTTTAACATAAAAGACTATGAAAGAGCTAAACAGGAATATGATTTTCTCACTCATCAATATCCTATGAGTGCATATAAAGAAACAGCTCTTATAAAAGCAGGTATTTCAGCCTATAAAAAAAGGCCATACTATGAACGCGATCTAAAATCTATGAAGAGCATAAAACAAAGATTTAAATCCTTTGTTATTTCATACCCGTCTTCTTCTCTTTTAACCACAGCTAATCTTTATTTACATAAAATAGATAGTATCTACATAGCAAAAAAATTAAAGGCATGTGAACTCTATTTTAAAGCCCGGGCTTATAAAGCAGCACTTACTTACGCCAATAGCATCCTTGAAAGTTTTTCAGATATAGATACGAACATAAATGCCAGATTACTGTACATAAAGGGTGTAAGCCTTATTAAAACCAATAAAAAATATGAAGGCTTGAAGACACTAAAATTACTGGAAAATAATCCAAAATACAGAAAGCACATCTTAAAACTGTACAAAGAAATATAGCAGATGAAAATTGGTATTTTCGGAGGAAGATTTGACCCGGTACATATTGCTCATATAATACTTTTAAGAATTATTGCAGAGGTATATGAACTGGAAAGAATACTTTTAATTCCTGCTTATAATCCCCCTCATAAAACTGTGCATGCCTCTTACGAACACAGGAAAAATATGCTTGAGTTAGCTATAAAAGATGAAGAGAATTTACAACTCATAGAGATTGAAAAGAAAAAAAATATCTCATACACATTTGACACCCTTACATTTTTATTAGATATATACAAGCACGATAAACTTTATCTAATTATTGGCGAAGACGAATGGAAAACGTTTAACACATGGTACAAATATGAAGAAATAGAAAACAGCATAGATATTATTGTAATGCCAAGAGAAGAGAAAAAGAAATTACCTCTTATTCAAATATCTTCCACTGATATAAGAAAGAGGATTAAAAATCACCTATCCATAAGGTATATGGTGCCTTATGAGGTAGAAACATACATTTTTAAACATAAACTTTACAGGAGGTAGTATGTCAGATGTTATAAAAACTGTTAAGGATTGGTTCATAGAAACAACAAAAGAAGCATTAGAAGATGGAAAAGAACTTTTAGAAAAAGGGAAAAAACATACAGAGATATTTAAACTCAAGAAAAAGATGCACTCAATGATTTTTGACCTTGGTGCTCTTGTATACAAAAAGTTGAAATCACGTAGAAAAAGCGATATAAGAAGCGATGATAAGATAAAGGAACTTTTCAAAGAGATTAAAAATATAGAAAAACAAATAAAAGAACTTAAAGAAGACGTTTAATTACTAAATTAACTGCCTGAAAGCAAATCAGTTATATCAGCACTTCTAACAAGCAACATTGTTCTATTTAAAAAAGTGGCTTGTCTAAGTCTTTCAATTAAGGATTTTTCAAGCCCTTTTTTAAAGAAAGGCATACCCATAATAATAAGATCACTGTTTTTAGATTCACGTGACAACACTTCAAAAGGAGAACTCTTTTCATCTTCAATTATCTTAATTTCAGCACTCATGTGAAGTTTCTTTATCAAAGACTTAAGCTCTTCTTTTTCACGTGGACTTGAGCCAATCTTTAAAACACGTACGCTGGTATTCTGCCACTCAGGATTTATGCTTATGATATAAGCAATCATAAGCATAAGTCCTTCATTTTTGCCTCGGCCTCTCCACCATATATCAATACTTCTTTTCATACCAAAACCAACCTCTTTATTGTACTTTAAAATAAGAACATTCTTTCTAAGCATAAGTATATTCCTGATCATTTCCACAAACTTTTCCCTATTCTCTCCATCAAAAGGCCATCCAAAGAGAGCTAAATTAGATGCCAATCCACCAAGACCATGTGCTTGAACAATTGTCTCTATCTCTTTTAAAGGCTCTTTTACAATTTCAACCTCAAAAAAGACATTAAGCTTCTCCCTTTCCACAAATTGCTTTAAAGAATACCAGTTCTTCTCTCTTTCCTTTATTTGCTCCTTAATCTCTCCTTTTATAAGATTAAAAAGCGTAATAATTCCATTCCCCCTTCCAAGCCAGGCAGCGAATTTAGTAAGGTACAGCCGCGTTTTAGGATTCCCTGTAAAAACCATAACATTAGGTCTCCAGTTCGTTGAATATATCTCTTTTGAATTGATTTTAAAAAGGGAAAACCTTATCAAGCTCAGCCATATTCCATTGCGTAAATCTCCCCAGGTTTGCGTTAGAGCTCTTTTTTTAAGAAAAAGATAGAGAAGTACAATTAAACTGAAAGATACAATCGTAGCAACCATATTTATTAGACTCATAACAAAAAAAATCGCAACAACACCAATAAAACTCACCCACCAGGGGATACGGAAACTCGGTCTATACGAAGGATTCTTTATAAGACCCTCAAGACCAGAAGCAAGATTTGTAACCCCGTAGGTAATAAGAAAAAACATAGTAATTGTTGTAGCGATTGTATTCAATGTTCCCTGAAGCAAAAATATCCCTGCAATAATAAAAGTAATAATAATACCCATTCTTGGCTCATTCAATTTTGAACCTAATGTAAATGAAAGAAATCTGGGAACAACCCTGTCATCTGAAAGGGCTTGAAGAGTTCTTGGAGCAGTCATAATAAAAGTTAATGTGGAAGAAAGCGTTGCAGCCCATATACCAACCATAATTAAAGCAGGAATTATTGATGATTTATATATAAGCATTGGCTCACCAATAAGATACGAATAATCTCTCAGTGCTGAGAATTTAAATATCACAAGCAAGTATACAATCATTGTAAAACCAATGGATAGCATTGTTCCTCTGGGAATGCTCTTTTCTGGATGTTTCAACTCTCCACTCATACCAACTCCTGCAGTAATACCTGTTACAGCAGGGAAAAATATTGCAAATACAGCCCAGAAATTTATACCCTCTGTATAATGAGGTACAAGATTGCTCTTTAAAGGAACCCAATGCGGACTTACAAGAAATGATAGTATAGAAATCAACAGTGCAATAAAGATAAAGGTTTGAATCTTTACAGCAAAATCAGCACCAATATATGCAATAAAAGAAAAAACTACTAAAACAGCTATTGAGACATATAGGGTATTAACCTGAGGTATTACCCATTTTAATGATTCAACAAAACCAGCAATGTAAAAAGCAACAGATATTGCCTGGGAAAAATAAAGCGGAATACCTATTGCACCTCCGATGTCAAGTCCCAGACTGCGAGAAACAATATAGTATATCCCTCCTTTCCCAACGTTGATATTTGTTGAAATTGAAGAAAGAGAAAGAGCAGTTATCATTGAGATTGACTTTGAAAGTAAAAGAACAAGGATGGCAAGAAATAATCCAGCTTCACCCACAGTCCAGCCAGTTCTAAGAAAAAGAATAACACCAAGTATGGATAAAGTGGTGGGTAAGAAAACTCCGTTAAACGTATTAAAACGCCTTTCTCTATTCAACTACAGAAGAAAACGGAGAGAGAGGGATTCGAACCCCCGAACCCGTATGGGTTACGCGATTTCGAGTCGCGCGCCTTCATCCGCTCGGCCATCTCTCCTTCTAATCCTTTTAAAAAAGAGCTTTAACAGTCTTTCAGATTCTTCCGCCATAACCCCTGACAAGACCTCAACAGGAGGAGATACAAAACCATCACGAAGTATATCATATTTACTAAAACCTCCTCCTTCTTTCTTATTAAATGCTCCAAAAACCACTCTCTTAACGCCTGCATTTAAAATGGCACCAGCACACATAACACAGGGTTCAAGCGTAGTGTACAGACTCATATCCTTCATAACTATTTTGCTCTTTAACGCCTTGAAAAGAGCCAATATCTCAGCATGTAGAAGAGGATTAGAACTCTGTTGCATCCTGTTATGCGCTCTAACATAAACCCCTTCTTTATCCACAACAACCGTACCCACAGGAATCTCTCCTTCAATAAAAGCCTGCTTAGCCTCATCTATAGCAATTTTCATAAAATATTCATCCATATTCAATATGAAATTATACTCAATTCTCAGGTAATGTCAATATAAAACAGAAGCAAAAAAAGATATAACAATAATTGCGAAATTACAAATATTGACTTGCTTTTAATTGTGTGTAATATTGTGTATGTCTTTTGTTAAACGTCTTTTTGAACTGAGCAGGATTAAAGAAGAAGAAGGGAAATATGAACACGATATTGAAGAGATAAAATCCTTCTTTTCAGAACTCACCATAGAAGAAGATATTGACTGTGAATTCAGCCTTCATAGCAGGCTTGTCTTAAGAGAAGACACACCAAAACCATTTAAAGAGAAAATAATCCCTCATTTTGCACGAGTAGGCAAGATGCTATGATAAAAGACTATCTATATTATTTGGGGCAAATTGAAAAAAAGCAGCTAAAACCTGAAGATTATCTTAAAAATATTTTAGATAATATAAAAAAGTATGAAAATGATGTGCATGGATATATAGAGATTTTTAAAAGCGAGTTAAATGTAAATGAAGCGAACCCATTATCTCATCTTTACGTAGCTCTTAAAGACAATATTCTTTACAAAGGTCATTTTCAAGAAGCAAGCTCAAGAATACTTGAAAATTATGTATCAACATACTCTGCAACAGTTGTTGAAAGACTTATAAAAAACGGAGCAAACATTATAGGAAGAACAAATATGGATGAATTTGCAATGGGCTCGTCTACTGAATATTCCAGACATGGTCCTACAAATCATCCATTTGAACACTCATTAATACCAGGAGGCTCCAGTGGTGGGAGTGCTGCAGTTGTAGCCTACGGAGGTGCTAACTTTGCATTGGGTTCTGATACAGGTGGCTCAGTAAGACAGCCAGCAGCTCTTTGCGGTGTTGTTGGATACAAACCCACGTATGGAGTTTTATCAAGATACGGTCTTATCAGTTTTGCATCTTCACTTGATACAATAGGACTCATAGCAAAAAGTGTAAGGGATATAAGGTATGTTCTCAATTTTTTAAAAGGGAAAGATAAACATGACAGTACTTCCATTGATATTGATATAGGAAAAGACATCATTGACTTAAAGCATATAAGATTTGGTATCATAAAAGAATTTAAAGGCTTCGGAGATATATATATATGGGATAAATTCTTTAAAGCAGTAGAGAAAATTGGTAAAAAAGCACATATTGAAGAGGTCTCTATAAAGGATATTGAGAGAACAATAGCTATTTACGAAATCATATCCATGTCTGAAGCCTCCTCTAACCTTGCACGATACGATGGTATCAGATACGGCAAATCTGTTAAGGCACAGGAGCTAAAGGAAACATACATGCGAACAAGGGCTTTATTTGGTAAAGAGGTAAAGAGAAGAATTCTAATGGGCACATACGCTCTATCATCAGAAAACTACAGAGATTTTTACGAAAAAGGGGTAAAAGCCCGTTCACAATTTATAAAAGAAATAAACAGGGCATTTAAAAAGGTAGACATACTTCTTTCTCCAACTACCCCGTATCTTCCATTCAAAAAAGGTGAAAGACTTAAAGACCCATTACTCATGTATAAGGCTGACACATTTACATCATACGCAAATCTTGCCTATATCCCATCAATAACAATTCCTTTAGAGGGAATATATGCCGGACTTCAGCTTTCAGCCGCGTACAAGAATGATAACCTATTACTGGAGGTAGCAGATGAAATACAAAGATTATGAATTAACAATTGGACTTGAGGTACATGCACAACTTTCTACCCGTACAAAGATATTCTGTTCGTGCAAAAATGAAACAGACGCTGAACCCAATACCAACGTATGCCCTATATGCCTGGCTCATCCTGGAACCTTACCGATAATAAACAAACATGCTGTTGAACTTGCGATAAGAGCCTCATTAGCTTTAAATGCAAAAATAAACATGCGTTCTGCGTTTGCAAGAAAGCACTACTTTTATCCTGATCTTCCAAAAGGTTATCAAATAACCCAATATAAGTATCCACTTGCAGAAAACGGATATATCGATATTCAGGACAAAAGAATAAGAATAAAAAGACTGCATATAGAAGAGGATGCAGGGAAACTGATACATAATAAAGATGCTACCTATGTTGATTACAACAGAGCTGGTGTCCCTTTAATAGAGATTGTGAGCGAACCAGATATACACAGTGTTATAGATGCATACAGATATCTTAAAGAATTGCGACTTATTCTCATATATGCTGGCGTAACCCATGGAGACATGGAGAAAGGCGAGTTTAGATGTGAACCGAATATATCCATACGCAAAAAAGGTGAACCTCTGGGCACAAGAACTGAGATAAAAAATCTTAACTCACTTAAGGCAGTAAGAGATAGTATTGCATACGAGGTTGAAAGGCAATTAAAACTTTTAGAGAACAACGAAAAAGTCGTTTCTGTAACACTTCTGTACAACGAAAAGAGCAAAAAAACGGAAATAATGAGAAAGAAAGAAACAGCAGCAGACTACAGGTACTTTCCTGAACCTGACCTTCCTGAGCTTATTCTCACCAAGGATATGATTGAAAAAGAAAAAGAAAATATTCAATTGCTGCCTGCACATGTAAGGGAAAAATATGAGAAATTCAATATAGACAAAGATTTTATTGAGGTTATTGTAGAGGACAGGAAAAGCAGGCAGTTTATAGAAAACGTGTTAAAGGTTTACAATAATCCAAAATCAGTTGTAAGCTGGATTTTAACAGATATGAGAGGATATTTAAAGCAAACAAAACAAACTTTATCCTCCTTTAACTATAAGGATATTGCTCTTCTTATAAAGCTTACGGACAGTAAAAAAATAACAAAGCAGCATGCAACAAAGGCTCTCAGTTTCATTACAAAAGAACATAAGCCGATAGAGCAGCTTTTAAAAGAACAAAACCTTATTATTCAGGAAATCTCAAGTAAGGATAAAGAGCTTATAAAAAAGCTGCTTTCCTTAGAAAGCGAAGCAGTGGAAAAGTATAAAAAGGGCAAAAAAGGCATAATAGGCTATCTCATCGGACGAGTAATGTCTGAAACAAAAGGTAAACTTTCGCCATCCAAAGTAAAAGAGATTGTTATCAGCCTCCTTGAGGAAGACTAATACCTTTCTAAAATCCTATACCTTAATCCTTGTATGCCAGTAAGGAAGTAAAGATGAACCCAGGTTAAGTCTTTCTTTACTAAAACCCTGCGTATCTTTCAAAATATCAAATATATTACCCTTTATCATCCACGTTCCAGGTGCTGCATAACCTATTATCTCTCCATCTACTACTATATATGCTGACAGCAAAGGATTGGCAAAATCACCGGTTAATGGGTTTGCTGTATGCAATCCAAGCATTGTATTTACAATCAAACCATTCTGAATCCTTAAAACAATATCTTCAAGCTCTCTCTTACCATTTTCAATAACAAGTGCTCTAATTTTACTCCTTATAGGAGCCTTATTCCATGGTTCAGAAAGAACCGGATACCTCATTCCGTTACCAGTAGACTTAATATTAGCTTTTCTGGCAACTGCTCTTGAAGAAAGATAACTCTTAAAAATCCCTTTATCAACAATCATATTCTTTCTCGAAGGCACAGCCTCATCATCACATGGGAAAGCACTCAAAAGTGAAAGATTTAAGGCATCGTCAGATATATTAACAAATGCAGGCGCAACCTTATCATTTACATGCAATCTTGAATTGTTAACCATTACATTATCATAGTACACATGGTATGCAAACAATCCTTTTATCAATGAATCAACCATTACAGGATGAAAAACAACATCAATCTCTCCCTTAAATCCAACCTCTTTATGATACACAGGTTTTTTTGGCAGGCTATTTATAAATGTTTCAATAGCATAGAGAATCTCTTCTTCTTTCGGTTCAACTGTAAATATTTTAAAATCAAAATCCTTTGAATTAACATATACGGTAAATGAAATTGCATCAATATGTCTTTTAACAGAACTATCCATTAACTTTGTTAACACAGTTTTCTCAGTTGAAGAAAGATTTATTGAAATGGAAAAATTGCTAACCTTACTGCTGGATGATACAATCTTTTGTGCCTTTTTTACTATATTTGAAAGCTGCTTCATAAGAGAGGAGGTTTTTTTTATGTTGACATCAGGCATTTGGTTATAATTTGAGGAATAAAATGCCTCTATATCAGACTTAACACCTGATTTAACAGCTAACTTTAGACCATGCCTAACAACATCAACACTATCAAGTCCATTAACAGCCATATAAGAAAGTACTCCATCCTTAATAAGCCTTATCCCTGTCTGGGAAACCCCAATTTCTGAACCAATCTCAAATTTACCATTTGCAGAAGAGACAGAAAATACTGATGATGAGGTTGAAACCAGCTCCCAATCATCAACAAATTTATTTAATACTCTTTTTATGCTGTTTATTGTTTTTGCCATATCTACCCCTGTAATCTTAAGGTTACATATTTATTATTTTTTATTCTTGTCCATTCAGGGCCACCATCACCAACGGGTCGTGTCTGGCCGCCTTTACCACAGAATCCTGCATCATCAATCCTTATTTTCCCTGCAAAAGCGTCAACATACCTTAAGGCATACTTAGAAATCGCAGAAAAACTGCCAGGATTAAGAGGACAGACTATTTCCCCATTCTTTACCAGATAACCAATCTGGATACTTGATGTCATACCGTCCTTACTGACCTGACCACCTTTGGTTCCCATAAGAATTATTCCTTTTTTTACTCCTTTTAAAAGACCTTTAAGAGTCATAAACCATTTGCTTTCGTCTGCTGGATATAGATAAGTATTTGTCATTCTGCAAATAGGCTCATCACCCATTTCACTCCATGCTCCACCGTTAGGCTTTAATCCATAATATGCTGCAGTTTCCCTATTTAAAATCATCTCATTAACCTTCCCTTTTATAGCAAGCTTCTTTAGTTGAACTGGAGTACCTTCATCATCAATAAACTCAGTCCCAAAACCCTCATGCATATTTAATGAACCATTCTCTACTATTGGCCCATCATATATATTTACGCATTTTGAGCCAATTCTGGTATTCATCCTGCCTGATGCCGGAATAATCCCTGAACTGCCCCCTTTAATAATATCAGCTTCAAAATTATGGCCAAGGGCCTCATGTATAAAAACCCCGATAGCAGAGTAATCCAGTATAAAATAATCTACATCCTCTATCTCATTTGAGCTAAGGGTTTTTGCATCTAAAAGTTCGAAAGCATACCTTGCCCACTTAGCTATTCCTTCTTCTAATCTCTTACTCAATTCAAAGTTTTTTTTGTTCTCAAAAAGCATCTCAAGCCCCATGGGATTGCCCAATCTAAACCTTGTTGTCGCCCTTTTTTCTTTTCTTTTAGTTTTAAAAATAACCTGAATAAATGTTCTGGGAATTCTCTCTGAACGTATAAAATCAGAATCTACGATTAATTTCTCCTCTATATTTGAAAAGAACCAAACATCATAATCAATATGCTCTTTCCCTTGAGCCCTTGCTATATCTCCAATCTCTGAAAATAGGGTTTTAACCATCTTATCAATATCAATGTTATCAGAAAACCCTATGCCTTCTTTTATCACGTATCTCTTTTTATCTGAGTCCAAAGGCTCAGCAAGCTCAGTCCTTGTCTTTTTACCCACACGAGGTACAAGCCTAAACATCCTTTTTAACTCTCTTATAGACTTTCTTACACCATTTTTTGTAATATCGCCTATCTTTATATCAACCTTTTTGCCGTTTTTAATAGCTTTAAAATATAAACCATTGCTAAAAGAAAAAGGAAAAATAAACTCTTCTTTTGCAACCTTCTTTGCCTCTATACTTTCATGGGCTTCATAAAGGAAATAACACTTATCAAAGAATTTCTTTGCCTCCTTGATGCCCTCTTTTAAAAGTTTTTCTATATTCTCCATACACTATTCTATTTAAAAAAATAGACAAGTCAATAAAAAATTTGACAATTTTTTTTGTGCTTATCTATATAAATCCATAATTTTATTAAAAAAATTTTTCTTGACTGCCCTTTGAAAATATGTATACTGTTCTTTAATGGATGTAAAAAGGAGATTTTAAAGCATGAAAATTTTACTAACAACACAATTTGTAAATAATAAGAATGATTACTATGATTACTTTCTTACAAATACAAATACCTTTTTCAGGATAATTGCTCCCTTAAAAATATCCCCTGGATTAAGATTTTTAAAACATAATCTACCTGAGCTTGAAATCCTGGAATTTCCTACATGGCAAGAATTTACAGTCAAACTAAAAGAAGGATGGGACGCTGTTGGGTTCTCTTTCTACACATGGCATATTCCAAAAATCCTCAAGATGGTAGAGCATGCAAGAAAGGTTGGAATAAAAGAAATATGGGGTGGGAACTACGGTGCTCTAAATGAAGAGATAGAACACTATTTTGATAAGATTTTTTACGGATATTCTGAGTATGAAATGGCAGAAGTATTAGAAAGCTCTATTGAAAGGATTAAACATCCTCCCCTTATACACCAATGGTATTTAAGACCTTTTCCATTCAGATTTCAAAGAATGGGGTTTTTATTTACACAGAGGGGATGTCCTATGAAATGCAGCTTCTGTCAAACACCTATTTTTGCTCCTAAAACAATACCCATTCCCCTTGAATCCATTGAAGAGGTACTGTCCTATTATAAAACGCATGGGGTGGACTGGATAGTGATACTTGATGAAAATTTTGGTGTTTTAAAAAAACACTCAGACAGAGTTATTGAACTTCTTGGTAAATATGGAATTTTCTGGTCTGTGATGACAAGAGCAGATCTGGCCCTTAACAATCTGGATAAATGGGACGAGACAAATTTCATGGGAACAGGAGTAGGGATTGAAAGCGTAAACAGAGAAGTTCTTAAAGCATGGAACAAGAAGATGACCCCTGAAACGATTTTAAACTTAACTGAAGAACTGCACAGGCGCAAAAGATACATATGGGGATACTATATTTTGGGCTTTGAAAATGCAACCTATGAAAGCTCCTTACAAGAAATAGAAGAGGTATACAAATTTGGAATAGACTATATTCAAACTACTATTTTAACTCCGTTCCCAATGACTGAACAATGGTACTACCTGAAGGAAAAGTTTGGTATCCGGGATAAAAATTGGGCACACTTCGATACAAAACATCTCGTGTGGAACCATCCAAATATTACACCCTCACAATCCAGAAGGCTTCTAAAGTATGCTTTTTCCCGTTTAAACGAGCCAAAACGATTCTTCAAATTTATAGAGCGCATTGCTAAATGCTATATTGACAAACACCACTCCTTTGTAAAAGGTATGAGCTTCATGCTGAGTTTCCCTGTGAAATCTTACCTTTACCTTTCAAATAGCTCTAAGAATAAACAGGAAAAACAGCTAAACAAAACTTGACAATACTCAAAAAACATGTAAAATTAATATACAAAAAGGAGGTAAGATGAAAAAGATATTAATAGTAGTCTCATTCGTTGCCTTATTGGGTATTATAGGGTGTGGAGGCAGTGCAACAAGCAGTTCCTCACCATATTTTCCTCTTGCATCAGGGAACAAATGGTCTTATAAAACAACAGGCAAAACAGAAACCTATATGAACGACTCTTTAATTAGTGAGACAGATATATCTAAAACAACAGAGTATGAAATTACACAAAAAACAACCCTTAGCAATGGAACAGATGTATGGGAGCAGAAATCTGTTACAACAGTGGATACAACAACAACCGAAGCCTATTCATACATATATGTTGGTGATAGCATTGAGGTTTACTTCAATAAGGATGACTCAACTGCAGCTACAAAGATACCAAAAGACCCAAAACAGGGAGATAAATGGTTCTATACAATTAACGATAGCACAAAGACTGTTTATGAAGTCGTTGGTACAGAAGATGTTACTGTTGAAGAGGGCTCTTATACAGGTTGTTTAAAGATTAAGGTCTCAACAGAGATAAACGGAACAGCTCAAGAAGGCATTGAGCAGTATCTATACTGGGCTAAGAATGTTGGTCAGGTAAAAACAACATATAATGCTACAATGGAGTACGGTACAGTAAAGACTGTTACAGAACAGACTACCGAACTAACAGGAAAAGAACTAAAGTAAATTAATCTACAGGGGAGACAGACTGCTGTCTCCCCTGTTTTGTACCCAAACCAAATAAAAAGGAGATAAAAATTAAGATTCTACTTGTAACACATTATGTAAACAGCGATAATGACTATTATGACTACTTTAAAACAAATACAAATACATTCTTTAGAATAATTGCTCCTTTAAAAATAGCACCTGGATTAAGATTTTTAAAACAGAACCTACCAGAGTTAACAATTTTAGAATTCCCTTCCTGGAAAAAGTATGTAGAAAAACTAAAAGAAGGATGGGACGTGGTAGGATTTTCCTTCTTTACATGGAACATTCCCAAAATACTGAGAATGGTAAGATATGCACGAAAGATGGGTATAAAACAAATCTGGGCTGGAAACTACGGTGCTCTAAACGAAGAAATTGCACCCTATTTTGACAGAGTTTTCACTGGATATTCTGAGTATGAATTAGCAGAAGTCCTTGGGAAAAAGATTGAAAGAGTTATACATCCCCCACTTATACATCAATGGCTTTTAAGGCCTTTTCCTTTTAAATTCCAGAGAATGGGGTTTCTATATACTCAAAGAGGCTGTCCTATGAAATGCAGCTTCTGTCAAACTCCAATTTTTGCTCCAAAAACTGTGCCAGTCCCTCTTGAGTCTATTGAGGCTGTATTAAAATATTATAAAGAACATGGAGTTGACTGGGTTGGTGTAGTGGACGAAAATTTTGGTGTTTTAAGAAAACATTCTGAAAGAGTTGTTGAACTTCTCGGAAAATACGAACTTTTCTGGTCAGTTATGACCAGAGCTGATCTGGCACTTAAACAAATTGATAATTGGGATAAGACAAACTTCATGGGAGCAGGAGTGGGGATTGAAAGCGTTAACAAAGAGGTTTTAAAAGCATGGAATAAGAAGATGACCCCTCAGACCATTATTAACTTAAAAGAAAAGCTTCACAGAAGAAAACGTTATATATGGGGATATTACATTCTTGGCTTTGAAAATGCCACGTACGAAAGTTCTTTGCACGAGATAGAAGAGGTCTACAAAATGGGCATTGACTTTGTGCAAACAACCATACTCACCCCCTTTCCTATGACAGAGGAATGGGATTACATAGAGAAGAAATTCGGAATCTGGGACAAGAATTGGGCTCATTTTGATACAAAACACCTTGTGTGGAATCATCCTCATCTGAGTCATAAACAACTTTCTCATCTTATCAGACACGCTTTTTCACGTTTAAATAACCCAAAGAAATTTCTAAAATTCATTGAACGCATTGCTAAATGTTATATTGATAAACATGGTTCTTTTTTTAATGGCTTAAAATTTATAGCCACATTCCCTATTAAATCTTACAGGTATCCGGAAAAAAATATCAAAAAGGCATACCTTTAAAAATCAATAACCAAAACAACTTCCACCAATAAATTCTCTTAAAATGGAAGAGGATGGAACATAAATATCATCCATATCATCAAACGCATCAAGCATTTTAATTAAAGCCCTTTTTAAAGAATAAACTTCTCTGTTATCAACCTCTCTTAAAAGAGGCAGTGCGTATTTTTTTAAGACTGCCTGCTCATAAAGAAGTGATGAGTTAAACATTATGTCTGCATTTTCCTGATATGGAAAAACGTATTTCTCCTCTCCAGCTCTAACCTTATCCCAGATAAGTAGAGTATGTTCAGCATTGTACCCCCTGAACTTGCTATCTCTTACAATTCTCCTTACAAGTCTGCACATATTCGTCTTTAAATACTCATGTTCATGAAAATTAAGCTGTGTTAAGGCACTTACATATATTTTAAACTTAAGATGAGAAGGGATATCACGCGTTAAATCCGGATTGAGCCCATGTATACCTTCAACAATTATCATATCACCCCGCTCTATTTTCATATATCTGCCGCTCTTATCAATACGTTTTCCCTTTTTAAAATCAAATCTGGGTATCTCAACCTTCTCACCTTCAAACAATCTCATCAAAACATCGTTAAACAGTTCAACATGCACAGCCTCAAGTGCTTCATAATCAGGCTTTCCGTCTTCTCCTATCGGTGTGTTCTCTCTATTTTTAAAAAAATCATCAGTAGAAAGGTTGTGGGTTTTGACCCCATTGACCATCAAAGCAACAGAAAGACGTTTGGAAAATGTTGTTTTTCCTGATGAAGACGGACCAGCTATAAGTATTAAACGAGTTAAAGGTCTCTTTATTATACTATCAGCTATATATGCAAGTTTTTTTTCATGAAAAGCCTCTGATACATTTATGGCCTGGGACATATTCTCTTTAATTCTTTTATTTAGAGAAATGATATTAGAAACACCAAGTGTTTTTGCCCATAGTTCATGCTCACTGAATATAAGAAAGAGCTTTGGCTGTTCTAAATAAAAAGGCAAATCCTCTGGATTGTGCCTCAAAGGAATCCTTACTATCATTCCAGGCGGATAATGAATAAGCTCGAACTTTTTTATCATACCTGTACTCGGTAAAAGAGGAACATCAAACCAATCAACATAATCATCAATTTTATGCATAAATACTGCCTTGGCTCTCAAAAGCTCAGCCTTTACTGCATATCCGTTCATATCCAATATCTCTTTTGCTTTATCCAGTGGATATTGCTTTGAAAAAATGGGAACATTCTTCCCTATAATAGAGGAAAGCTCCCTTTCAATATTGGCTACATCGGATTTCTTAAGTTCTCTTTTCGAGATTGTAACATAACTACCCCATGAAATTGAGTGCTCATTTCTTAAAAGAGCATCAGGGAAAAGCCTTTTAACAATATAGGAAAGCAAGAAAATAATTGTCTGCTCATAAATACGATTTCCATCCCTTGAATCCGCTCTTACCTCAGAAACCTCAAGATCAGTATTAACTTTCTCATCCCAATATAAGAGTCTAATACCTGTATCT
>JALVRC010000171.1 GCA_027025255.1 Caldifarciminota bacterium | reverse complement strand
ATATAAACAAATTTAAACCGATTTTATATTTTCTAACATCTAAAATTATGAAAGGAAATATCTATCTACCAGAGTCACGTAATATTTATCGTGGAGAAAGGTTGTTTAATGAATATTTTTCCCCCCTTTCATATAGTGATTTAGATGACTTTATGCGAAATATTGGTGATAATGAAGAAATTAAATCGTTATTTGATAATCTCTATAATAAAGTACGTAATGAAATAGAAATATAAACAAACGTACGCCAACATTTTGTATACGTAATAGCAAGCAACATGCAAGAAATGAAACAAATGTGAATAAAATAAACGCTAATGCAAAAATGAAAGTAGGCGCGGTAACTCTCGCCACTACTCAAACACATAACCGTTGTCCGACAGACCATGCCAAACAAATTTTATGCTTAATTTTTAACTAATAATCAAATGTGGAAAGTAGAACCTTCTCACAATAAAATACTCAAACAGCTACTGTGTGGATTTGAGCACAACAAAAAATACAAAATTCTAGCGCTGGTTTGGGAAGAACTAGTTTACTGTTTTTGAAGATAAATACGTAGGTTTTTTGTTGCTTTCAAATAAATAAGGTACTTTGTTTGGCAGTAGACTGAATGGAACGCTGCACTTTCGTTCGTGCCTCGTTTACAATGGCTCGGAGTTCTCTCATATTGCCGATTTGATTTGATAAAATAAAGGAGAAAAATCGGCAACATAGTATATATAGAAACGTTATCTGAAATTCTGAACCTTGCTTTATAGGTTAGATAGATGGATAAAATGATAGAAAAACTGATACATATTTTAAAAAAGCACGAAGCTAAGAAGATTGAGATATTTGGTTCTTATGCCAGAGGAGGAGAGAAGAAGGAAGTGATTTGATGTGATTGTAGAATTTGAAGAGAATAAAAAAGTAAAGATGATAACATCCCTTGACATTGTATATTTTCTATATGTACAAATATTGTATGTTTATGCGTAAATATGAAGGAAAGGAAAGTAAGAAGCTGGTGAGTAAGTAGCTATAGAGATTCAACATCATTACAATTAGCTATTCTGAGATAGATTACT
This sequence comes from Caldifarciminota bacterium, assembly GCA_027025255.1. Lineage (GTDB taxonomy): Bacteria > Hydrothermota > Tepidihabitantia > B3-TA06 > JALVRC01 > JALVRC01. The sequence goes on along the minus strand of JALVRC010000171.1, from coordinate 1,932 downwards.
GGTAGATTATTTTTGAGGAATAACATACTATTGACATTTCAATTTTATTCTGTATAATATGTACATCGTGGAGAAATACAATATTTTAATAGTAGACGATGACAAAGAGTTTCTCAAAACTATTTCGGAATTTATTCGTTTAAAAGCGAAGGAGAGATATAATGTTTTTTCTGCTTATGATGGAAAGGAGGCTCTTGAAGTTTTTTCTAAGAATAAGGTAGGTATTCTTATTCTTGATTTAAAGATGCCTGTGATGGACGGTGTTCAGCTTTTAATAGAACTTCATAATAGGAAAATATGGGTACCTGTGATATTATGTACTGGCAAGGAATTACAAACTTTTGATGTATACAGAGGAATTTTATATTTTTTACAAAAACCATTTTCCTTTGAGACATTGTTTAATAACATAGAAGAAATTATAAGAATGGGCCATCCAGTTGAAAAAATGGCTTCACTTAACATCCCTGCCATAATTCAGGTTATAACTGTTGACAAAAGGACAGGTGCTTTGTTTATAAAGTGTGATGGGAGATTGGGTAAGATAATATTTAAAGATGGCGAAATTATTAATATAGACCTTGATAGTATTTTGTGTAAAGAATTGAGTGATGAAAAACTTGAGTTCATAAAAGATTTAGGGAAAGAAATTAAAATAAATTCTCGCAAGAGAGAGAGGGTTATAACTTGTTCTGAAATATTAATTAAGTTGTCTAAAGGACAATATAAGGAGGAGGTTAAGATGGCAATAAAAAAGGAAATATTAAAACCATTGCTTGATATAGATGGTGTTGATGGTGCAGGAGTATATATATCTACAGGTGAAATAGTTGTGAGTGATGTTAAACCAGGGGTTCTTCTGAACCCAGAAGCATTTGCAGCATTTGCTATTGAATTGTTTAAGTTCTCCTCTAAAGTTATGGGTGAACTTAATCTGGGAACAACAAACTTTTTTAGAGTAGAGACAGACCAGAAAATATTCATACATAAATGTATTGAGGTGGGACAATCAGCAATAGGTGTTGTTGCTGATAATAAAGCAAATGTAGGGCTGATTGTTTTTACTCTGAAAAAGGTTATAGAAAAAACTAAAAATGAGTTTCCTTTTTAGTTTTTTGATGAATACCATTTAAGCAAATAAAGGAGGAGAAACCCCTCCTTTATTTGCTTACTGTAAGATTACTCTTGTATAACTTTTTGTTAGTTGAGGGTTGATAAAGAAAAAATAAATTCCATTGTTGACGTTGTTGCAATTTTTATCAGTAAAATCCCAGACCACTTTTTTACTCTGTGTGTTATAAGTATTTATTTTTTTATAAATTTACAAGCACTATTGTATATTTTTATTCCCTATTTTGTTATTATCAACAGGTATTTTTAAATAGAACTAATTGGTCAGGTATTATAAAGGCTGGTGTAATGGGAGGGATTGAACAAAAAGGCAAATATAAAATAGATTGCAGATTTAACAAAAATGAAATTATCAAAAGGATAAGATCAATAGCATTACAAAAAGATAATATTAAATTATTTAATCTGGATGCTTTAGAATTAATTGGTAATCTTAAAAGTGATATTATTGACGAACATTTATTATTTTATTTTGATCCTTGTATATAAATCATTGGGTAAACTGTAGTTAAATTGAAATATTATGTAAAAAAACGTCAAAGTAGATTGAAAAGTCGTCACAATAATACGTCTTATTTATATCTTTGAACGTTAAACAAAGTAAATTTGTGCCCATAGGGAAATTTAAGAATATATTGATCTTCAGATTGGTAGCAATAGATTAAAATCATTAGTCTCCGTAAAAAGCTTGCGGTAATTTTCATACTTTCAAATTTGCGTTTTTAATCGATTATTAGAGCTTGACAATCGCCTGATTATGGATATAATATATAATATGTTGAGTGGTAAAATAACAAAAAA
>JALVRC010000170.1 GCA_027025255.1 Caldifarciminota bacterium | reverse complement strand
ATAAAATATGGAATGAAATAAATCCTAATTTTGGAAGTTTACCTAATGCAGGTATAGTCATCAATGAAGAATTTATAAAGAACCATCCGGATGAAGCAAATCTATTTATTGAAGAGTTAAAAAAAGCAATTGCATGGGTAAGTACAAACAAGAAAGAAGCGGCAAAGCTCTCATTTGATATTATGAGACAACCTATTGACAGGATAGAATTGTTTTTAGAAAGAGTACATTTTGAATACGTAGAAGGCAATACTTTAATAGAAAAGGTCAAACAATATTTTAGTATTTTAGAAAGAGAAAAAATTATTGGTAAGTCATTAGATAAAGATTTTTACAAGATATTCAAAAGAGAGTAAAAAATAAAGCTTGACAAGACAAGAAAAGTGTGTATAATATGAAGCTTACAATAGAAGCAGGTAAAGATAGCTGAACAAAGTGGAGTAGTGTAGAGGAGAAATTCTAAAGTTTAATAAGGGTATATGGTGGATGCCTTGGCACCTGCGGGCGAAGAAGGGCGTGGTAGGCTGCGAAAAGCGTCGGGGAGGAGCGAGCATCTTTTGATCCGGCGATACCCGAATGGGGCAACCCATCTGGTAGGAGACCAGAAGTCCGAGAGGAAGCGATACCCAGGGAAGTGAAACATCTCAGTACCTGGAGGAGAAGAAAGCAAAAGCGATTCCCTAAGTAGTGGTGAGCGAACGGGGAGTAGCCTAAACTGACTGGAGTGTATAATGCCGTAGCATTTGCTCTGGCGGTGTAGAGGGGTATGTACGTACGCGGCTACGGGGAGCGTGCATAGATATATGTGTGTAGTGGAGCAGTTCTGGGAAGGCTGGTCATAGAAGGTGAAAGCCCTGTACACGAAACACGCATATATGTATGTAGTACATAAACCCGAGTACCACGGGACACGAGGAATCCTGTGGGAATCTGCCTGGACCACCAGGTAAGGCTAAATACCAGCGGGTGACCGATAGTGCACTAGTACCGTGAGGGAAAGGTGAAAAGAACCCGGGGACGGGAGTGAAATAGAACCTGAAACCATATACCTACAAGCAGTAGGAGCCCTGGAATTATCCGGGGTGACTGCGTGCCTTTTGCATAATGAGCCGGCGAGTTATACTATGCGGCAAGGTTAACTGTTGATACGGAAGTATTGCAGGGAGCCGAAGCGAAGGCGAGTCCTAACTGGGCGTATAGTCGTGTGGTATAGACCCGAAGCCTGGTGATCTATCCATGAGCAGGATGAAGTCCGGGTAAGACCGGATGGAGGTCCGAACCGGTGGGTGATGCAAAACCCTCGGATGACTTGTGGATTGGAGTGAAAGGCTAATCAAACCAGGTGATAGCTGGTTCTCCCCGAAATGGCTTTAGGGTCAGCCTCAGGAGTTTAGTTATGGAGGTAGAGCTACTGGTTGGAGGCGGAGGAGAGATTCTCTTCCAAATCCAGTCAAACTCCGAATGCCATAACTTTAGATCCTGGGAGTGAGGCTGCGGGGGATAAGCTCCGTGGCCGAGAGGGAAACAACCCAGACCGTTAGCTAAGGTCCCCAAGTTTTGGCTAAGTGGAAAAGGATGTGGGATTGCACAGACAGTAGGGATGTTGGCTTAGAGGCAGCCATCATTTAAAAAATGCGTAATAGCTTACCTATCGAGTGGTTCTGCGCCGAAAATGTAACGGGGCTAAGTCAAGCACCGAAGCTACGGACTCTGTTTTTTGGCAGAGTGGTAGGGGAGCGTTCCTGATGCTGATGAAGGTTTCACGTGAGTGGAGCTGGAGGTAAAGGAAGTGAGGATGCCGGCATGAGTAGCGAGATGTGAGTGGAAAACTCACACACCGAAAGCCTAAGGTTTCCTGGGGAAGGTTAATCCGCCCAGGGTTAGTCGGTCCCTAAGGCGAGGCTGAGAAGCGTAGCTGATGGGAAAGCCGTTAATATTCGGCTACTGGTAATAAAGCGTTTGAGAGATGCGGGGACGTATATCGTGGACTGGGGCCAGTTATTGGATTCTGGTTGAGATAGTTGAGGAGGTATGTAGTTAAGTACGCATACATAATCCAAGGCTATTTCACGAGGCGTAAGCCACAAAGCCTGGGTAGCGATGTGCCGAGAAAAGCCGCTAATCGAGGTTTATTACCAACCGTACCGCAAACCGACACAGGTAGGCGAGGTGAGTATCCAAAGGTGATCGGGATAATTTCTGTTAAGGAACTCGGCAATTTGACCCCGTAACTTCGGGAGAAGGGGTACCAACATGCGTTGTGTTTAACGTAGCGTATGTTGGTCGCAGAGAAAAGGCCCTGCCGACTGTTTAACAAAAACACAGGACTCTGCGAAGCCGTGAAGGCAAGGTATAGGGTCTGACGCCTGCCCGGTGCCGGAAGGTTAAGGAAGGGGGTTATCGTAAGAGAAGCTCCTGACCGAAGCCCCGGCAAACGGCGGCCGTAACTCTAACGGTCCTAAGGTAGCGAAATTCCTTGTCGGGTAAGTTCCGACCCGCACGAATGGCGTAACGAGTGGGGCGCTGTCTCAACAGAAATCCCGGCGAAATTGTAGTGGCGGTGAAGATGCCGTCTACCCACGATAGGACAAAAAGACCCCGTGAACCTTTACTGCAACTTGGTATTGGGTCTTGGCAATGTATGTGTAGGATAGGTGGGAGGCTATGAAGCTCGGACGTTAGTTCGGGTGGAGCCGTCGGTGAAATACCACCCTTATGTTGTCGTGGCTCTAATCCTGGTGAGTGTATCACAGGAGACAATGCCAGGCGGGCAGTTTGACTGGGGCGGTTGCCTCCTAAAGAGTAACGGAGGCGTCCGAAGGTCACTTCAGCACGGACGGTAACCGTGTGCAGAGTGTAAAGGCAGAAAGTGGCTTGACTGTGAGAGAGACATTTCGAGCAGGTAGGAAACTAGGGCTTAGTGATCCGGTGGTATTCCGAGTGGAAGGGCCATCGCTCAACGGATAAAAGGTACTCCGGGGATAACAGGCTTATCGGTCCCGAGAGTTCCCATCGACGGACCGGTTTGGCACCTCGATGTCGGCTCATCCCATCCTGGGGCTGGAGAAGGTCCCAAGGGTTGGTCTGTTCGCCCATTAAAGGGGTACGCGAGCTGGGTTCAGAACGTCGTGAGACAGTTCGGTCTCTATCCATCGTGGGCGTAGGAGACTTGAGGGGAGCTGCTCCTAGTACGAGAGGACCGGAGCGGACACACCTCTGGTGTATCAGTTGTCACGCCAGTGGCATAGCTGAGTAGCTAAGTGTGGCGAGGATAACCGCTGAAGGCATCTAAGCGGGAAGCCAACCTCTAGATAAGGTCTCCCAGTCTATACTTCGGTATAGACGTAAGGTTCCTTAAAGACTATGAGGTAGATAGGCGACAGGTATAAGCATGGTAACATGTTGAGCCGAGTCGTACTAATAGACCGAGCGACTTTAGAATCCGATACACTACTCCTTTAAGTAAGTTAAGATGGTTCGGTGGTTATACCGGAGGGGCAACACCCGTTCTCATTCCGAACACGGCAGTTAAGCCCTCCAGGGCCGATGGTACTGCACTCCTTAGGTGTGGGAGAGTAGGTCGCTGCCGAACCTTTTCTTTTTTCCGGGTGTAATAAATCTTAAAAATGGTGGTGAAATGAAAAAGTATTTTAAATCTTTATTATTAGTATTTTTATCAAGTATAGCTATAAGATGTAGTGGGGGTTTGAACAATTCTCCTAATTCACCTATAATAACTGATATTCCATCCTCTGCGAAAATCAATGAAACTATAATGGTAATTGTTGTTGCAAGTGATCCAGACGGTGATAGGGTTGCATGTATGGTAGATTGGGGTGATGGTAGTGATTTGGCATGGGGAAGTTTCGTTGCTAATGAAACTGGCATAAGTGTAACCCATACGTATGCGAAAGAAGGTTCATATAGTATCAGAGTTAAAGCAAAAGATGATAAGGGAGCAGAATCAGACTGGTCTCTAATAAAGACTATTAATGTTACCTCAGGAAGTAATATTATAGATATTGAGTGGTGTGAGGTGCAAGCAGGACTGTTTGGTATGGGTAATAACAATGAATTTGATGATGAAAAACCTGAGCATAATATCTATCTTGATAGCTATTATATAAGTAAGTATGAGATTACTTATGCTCAGTATTGCAAATTTTTAAATGCAATCTCGGTAAGTCCTCAAAGTGGGAATACAGGTGTTGTATATTATAATGGGAATATAATATGTGAGATAGGATACGGAAATTATTGGGATCAGGATATACTTTATGATGGTAGTAAATTTTATGTAAAATCTGGATATGAGAATTATCCAATGGTATTGGTAACCTGGCATGGTGCAAAGGCATTCTGTGAATACTACGGCTGGAGACTTCCCACTGAGGCAGAGTGGGAGAAGGCTTCTCGTGGGACTGATATGAGGAAGTATCCATGGGGAAATACTGAGCCTGATTGTAGTAAAGCCCAGTATGAGATGTGCGGTGGCTATACAGTTCCTGTGGGTACAAAAACAGGGGTATCGCCTTATGGGTGTTATGATATGTTAGGTAATGTATGGGAGTGGTGCAATGACTGGTATGATGAGAATTACTATTCTGTGAGTCCTGACAATAATCCACAAGGTCCTTCCTCCGGAACTAACCGCGTTAATCGTGGTGGTAGTTGGTATAGTGGATCAGGATTTATTCGGTGTTCTGATCGTTCAGGTTCTCCTCCTTCTACAAGAAGCAACAAAATTGGATTTCGTCCTGTTAAAGATTGATAATTTGACTTAGACTTTGTCTCAGTATTTTACACTTAAAGTGTAATAAAAAATCCGAAAGAGTATTAGAAGGCTTTATAGGGGAAGTATGTGTTTAAGATCTGCAAGAGAATCAATTGAATAGTTATAGTTATCTACTTTTTTTCCATATCCGTAACTTGCAAAAATAGTGAAGATTTCAGCATTGTTGCCTGCTTCTATATCAGCTGAACTGTCCCCTACTATAACTGCTTCTCTGTTAGTGAGGTTAAACATGTCTAAAAGATGTTGAATAGGGACTGGAGAGGGTTTTTTACTTAAAAAGCTATCCCCGCCAAATGTTGCCATAAAATATTTACTTATGTTTAGTGCCTCTAAAATTTTTTTACATAATTTGTATGGTTTGTTGGATAAAACGGCAAGTGTGAAGTTTCTGTAAAGCTCTTTTAATATTTCTGCTGCATCAGGATAAAGTCTTGTTTTATCAATTATATGTTCTGTATAGAATGATATAAGCCTTTGTTTTATTTCCTCGTATTTATCTGTATTTATATAATTAGCTGCTTTAAGCGCAAGAGAGCTAACACCTTGACCAATCCAGGTTTTTACAAGAGAAGAGTGAATTTTTTTGTTGTAAAAATCAGAGATTGCATAATTTAGAGCATCTGTAATGTCTTCAAGAGAGTTTATGAGGGTTCCATCAAGATCAAATATAATAAGTTTTATTTCTTTTAAAATAGTTTTTCTCCTATGATTTTAGTTATTTCTTCAAGTAGCTTTCTATCCTCATTTTTAAATGCATTTAATGTATGAGAATCTATATCAAGCTCTGCTACAAACATACCGTCTTTATTGAATATGGGTATGACAATTTCTGATTTTACATCTGGACTGCAGGAAAGGTAATTTTCTTCTTTTTCTACGTCCTGTACAATAAATGTATTAAGGCTAATAGCCGTCTGCCCACATATCCCTTTACCAAACTCAATTTCTTTATGTTCTGTGGGTTCACCCTTAAAGCATACAAGATGAAGTTTCTTATCCTCTTTAACAATATAAAACCCTACCCAGTCGTAGTAGGATTTGTTTCTTTTTATTGCTGAACATATTAGTTCAAGTTTTCTATCCGTGTTTATGGATAGTTTAATTAGTTCGTTTACTTCTTCTTTTAAAGATACGTTATTATTTATGCGTATATGCTGCATGAGAATACCTCCAATTATAAATATAAGGCCTATTATAGACGAAAAATAAATAGGTTCTTTTAAAATAAGATATATGAAAATAAGAGAAAGAAACGGAGTTATATATATATAAGTGCTTATACGGGTAGTGTTTCTACTTAATTTGAGCGCCTTTCCCCAGAGAATATATGTTACACCCATCTCAAACAACCCTATATAAATCGTTCCTAGAAAAGGGAATAGATGAGGTATATGAATTCCCCTGAAAAGCATAAATATCCCTATAAATACAGTTCCGTAAAAGAAATTTAAAAATAATCTTAGGCCTGGTGCGATTTTATCCTTTGTATTTAATATCCAGTATAAAGCCCATACAAAAGCACTCAATAGAGCTACTGCAAAACCAGTTGTATTGGGAAAATTGATATTATTTATGCTGCCGTGCGTAGCTACCATAACCACACCAAAAAATCCAAGTAATAGTCCACAGACTCCAAGGATGCCTGTTCTGTGTTTTAGAATGAGAGCAGATAGTAAGGTTAGAACTATTGCCCATGTGTAGTTTAATATGAGTGCTTCATGTGCATAGAGCATATTGTACGCAGTAAATAGTAATGCGTAATATATGCATGGATTTAATAAGCCAAGAATAATAGAAAGAAAAAATTCTTTGCCTTTTAACTCTTTTATCTGTTTAATATTTCCGTTAACAAGATTAATTATGAATAAGAAGACAAGTGCCCATATTGATGAAAAGAAAATTACCTCTGTTACGCTTAAATACCTGAGAGTGAGTTTGAAAGCAACAGCTACAGTAGACCATAGAAATATAGAAAGAAGGGTATATATGTATACCATAGGATATTATACCCATAATGCGCATAAAATCAATAAAAAATATTGACTTTTGAAAAATTCTATGTATATTTATATAATAAGGAGGTAATATGAAAAAAGTATATATAATGGTACTATTGAGTATGGGGTTTGTGATTGCTATAGAACCTGTTAACATCCTGAGAAACTCCATTTTTGAGAATGATTCTATATGGGTTGTTGAAGAATGGCTGGACAATTTATCTGAAGGTTCATTAGAATATGGCTATACAGATATGGGGTATAGAGGGAGAGGATTCCTTTTAAATGTTATAGGCCCGCCACAGAATTACAATAATACTTCGAGACAGGCTTTAACTCACTATCAGTATTTGACAATAGAAAAGAGGTTTGAGGACCTGAAAACGATAAAATTTTTTCATAGAGTTACTTTTCAGGATAATTTAAAAGCCCATACAGCTCAGTATAATATTGGTGTTACATATCTGCTTGATGGAGATGAAGACTTTTATAAAAGAATGGATTTTTATTTCTGTCGATCTTATACAAGGAATCCACCCTATAAGCTGTCTGAGAGTAATAAAAGAAAGGTAGAAAATGATACGATTATTGATGCAGGAATATGGGTAGAAGATAGTATTAATCTTGAGAATATTATGAATGAGAAATCAATTTCGCCAGATCAATGGATAAATGTATTTTATACATATAATTTCGCAGCTGCCAGCTATGATAGAATTGGCCAATGGGATGGTCAAAGGCTTATCTGGGATGAGGTCAGGCTCTTTGCAATAGCTGATACAAATGTCGGTGTTTACGCATACAGAGGTGATAGAGTAGTAGAAAATGGTGAGCTTAAACCAGGTGTATTGGTCTGGGTAAATGGGAGAGCAGACCTGGATTTTTTATTGAATATGACTGTTTTTGACGAGGATAGCAATGTTATATCAAAAGAGGATACATTACTTTCCCTTGAAAGCGATGATTCTACTATTGTTTATTTTAAGAGCATTGGGCTTGATAAAAGAGGAATTTATACAGTTGTATTTAGAACAGGAACAATAAACAATAATTTTAAAGACGAATGTGAGGAGGATGATACCTTAAGTTATGCTATTGATTATACTGAAGGGATAAAAGAGGATACACATCTTTATAGGCTTAATCACAATAGCATTATATTTTCTGAAAGAGTCAGTGTTTACTCTGTAGATGGTAGACATTTTTTCGCTAAAAAAGGGAAAAGCTACACACTGTCCAATGGAATTTACTTTGTAAAAGTGAGAGATAATACCTTTAGGTTTCTTATTTTACCGTAATTTTCTTTCTCTTGACATAAGGGCAATTGTGTGTATAATGTTTTGATTAACCAAATAAAATAGGAGGTAAAATGCCAGGAAAGGTAAAGACAGCGGCATTGCTGTATAAAATACTGGGATGGATAGAGATTATTGTGGGTGTAATACTCGGTTTGGTCTTTATTATCGGGGGAATAGCCGGCGGAAGTCAGACAATGGCAGCAGGAATTATAGGAGGCCTTGTATATATTGTTATTATGGGTGGAATCGGTGCTTTATTTATCTGGTATATAGCGAAAGGGATTGAAAATAAAAATAGTGGCGCAAAGATAGTAGGTATTATTTTTGGCATTATTATGCTTTTTGGTATACCAATTGGAACAGTGCTGGGTATATTTATCCTTATGGGTCTTATGGGGGATGAGGCTAAACAGTGGTTTGGTGCATAGCTACTATGTAAAAGAGGAGGGTTTCTCTCCTCTTTTTTTTTACATCTTAGCTCTTTTTACAATTTTAAAAAGTAGAAAATATTTTTATATAAGTTTTAAAAGTCAAAACTAACAGGAAGACAATATTTTTACGAATAGAGTTTCTTATGCAAAAATATTACTTGACATCCTATGAAAATTTTATATACTTTATCTGGTTCGTTTTAAACCAGATAATATAGGAGGTAAATGATTTATGTATAGAAGACAAAATAAATTTTTTAATATAGCTTATGCGATTAAAGATAGTTCTTAATGGAGAAGATAATATCTTTTTTCCAATAGAGTATAATTCTATATTACAGTCTTTTATTTATACGCATTTGAATTCAGTGCTTGCTCAAGAATTACATAATACAGGTTATAAGTATAAAAATAAAAGGTTTAAGTTGTTTGTTTTTTCTCGTTTGTTCGGAGCATATAAAATTGTTAAAACGAGTATTTATTTTAAAAAATCTATAAGCTTTTTTATCTCTTCACCTGTTAAAGAAATA
>JALVRC010000169.1 GCA_027025255.1 Caldifarciminota bacterium | reverse complement strand
ACGTATTCTCATGCAAAAAAAACTTTACGGCTTCTATAAGGTTTTCAGGAAGACAAACATTATCATCCTGTCCTTTAACTACAGGAGGTCCTGGATCAATAGCATTATTAAAACCTTCTAATTGGGCAAACCATATTAATGCAAGCGCTAAATAAGGATTAAATGTCGCATCGGGAACACGATACTCAAACTCAAATCCATCTTTTGCATAACCAGGTATCCTGATAGCTGCATTCCTGTTAGCTGAAGAGTAAAAAACCCTTGAGGGGGCTTCATGACCACCATACAATCTTTTATATGAATTTGTACTTGGATTAGTAAATAAACACAAAGAAGGAGCATATTTAAGAAGTCCCCCTATAAAATATCTGTATTCTTCCTTATAATCTTTAAACTTAAAATGTAAATGTAAGCCAGAGCCAGCCTGATTTCTAAGAGGCTTGGGAAGAAAACTAACATATAATCCTTCCTTAAGTACAAGATTCTTTATTAAATAAATAACAAGCATTATTGTCATAGGAGTTTTCTCAACTGAAACATAATCTATTTCAATCTCATTTTGAGCCGAAGGACCTACCTCATGATGATGATACTTTACGTCAATTCCAACCTCTTGAAAAACATCCACAATTTTAGAACGTAGATTATAATACTTATCAATTGGCGGAGAAATATGATATGCATTATCCATAGAATATTCTTCCGGGTTTTCTTCCACCTTAATCTTTACACTACATTCAGTATCTTTAATACTTAACTTAAGTTTCGAAAAAATATAGAATTCAAATTCGGGAAGAATACTAATATCATCAATTCCTGTTTGTTCTTTAAATTTAGCTATAGTTTTCTTATAGATACTTGTAGGCGCCAGAGGATAAAGTTCACCATCAGTTGTATATATATCTGTGAAGAAAGAGATTGTCGGATACTCCATTATTGGATCAAAAAAAACAAAATCCGTATTGATTCTTACAATTAAATCACTTCTCTCAGTAGATAAAAAACCAGGAAAAGATGAACCATCCATGCCTATACCCTTCTTATAAACCTTATCAAACATTCGTACAGGCAAAGTTATATGGTGCAGTTTACCCTTCAAATCCGGAATCTTAACATCAATAAACTTAGCGATTGATAATAAATCTTCCAGTCTATTATTCATATAAGCCTCCCTTAAAATAAAGGAGTAAAGATCTTCCCCAATCCCAAATAGGAATATTCTCCATATCTTCTATAATAACCTTTATACCATTTCGTTCTATATTAAAAGATAAACCACTATTTAAACGAAAATTACCTTCATAGTAGACGAGTTCCATATGTAAACTCAAAAATCTTGATAAAATAACTTCTGTTCCGGTAAAACCTTGATAATTTGTTGAAAATGGATTATAACTAAAGCCAATACCAAAAAGAAAATGAGACGAAAAAAAAGTAAAATCCTTTCCAGTTGTCAAATAAAACCCTGGAGAAGGGAAAGAAAATCCATTATGCCAGAGCCCTTCTCCTTGGTTCGTATATCCGCCAGCAATAACCAAAGGGGAAAATTTCTCATCTGCAAGAATTACTTTAAACTCAGGCTGAGGCAAACCATATAATTCAATTGGACCTTGACCAATCACAGGGTATATACCTGCAGAAATGCCTATCTCAAAAATATCAAAAAAACCTACCCTGAGATTTGACATAATACCACCGTTTTCTTTAACATGCAATCTAAAAATATAGCTACCGTTCCCCTCTATTAAAGGGGTAGGATAATACACATACTCATGAAAAAAAACAAAAATAATGGTTATCATTTATGCGTCCCCCCCTTTATAAAACGGAGGTTTAATTATAACTGCAGGATGCAATTTATGCTTGATTTGTATAAGAATCTGAGTACCTTTTTTAGTAAATCCTTTCTTTACATAACCTAAGCCAATGCCTTTACGCAATGAAGGAGAGAATGTTCCACTTGTTACTATTCCTAAATTCTCATTATTATTACTAATAATAATATAACCATGCCTTGGGATAGACTTATCTAACATCTCAAAAGCGACTAAACGCCTCTTTATACCACTTTCTCTAACATGAATAAGAGCGTCTCTTCCTATAAAATCAGGTTTGTCTAACTTTACAACCCAGGATAAACCAGCCTCAATTGGATTCGTTTCTTCTGTAATATCGTTACCGTACAAAGCAAATTTCATCTCCAATCTCAAAGTATCTCTTGCTCCTAACCCAATAGGCTTAACAACGTCACTCGCGATAATAGCGGAGAAGATTTCATCCGAATAGGATTTATCAAAATAAAGTTCAAATCCATCCTCTCCGGTATAACCAGTTCTTGAAATGAAAACATCTTTACCTGCTATTGTTAGTTCTTTTCCTGTATAGTATTCAATAGAACTTAAAGAAAAATCAGTCAAATTCTGAAGTACATTTTCGCTTAAAGGACCCTGCAGAGCTAATTGAGCCTCATTAAGAGTAGTATCAATAATATCAGTTTTAAAAGACATTGCCTGTTTTTTTATCCAGTTCAAATCCTTGTCATGATTAGCTGCATTAATAACTAAAAGATAGTAATCTTTCAGTAACCTGTACACCAACAAATCATCAATTATTCCACCATTTTCCAAACACATAACAGTATATAATGCTGTAAAATCTTTTAGTGTAGAGATATCATTGGTTATCAAATAATTTATAAATTTGCTCGACTCTTCACCTTTTACTATTATTCGTCCCATGTGTGAAACATCAAACAAACCAGCTTTTTCTCTCACATGAAGATGTTCAGGTATTATTCCTTCATATTGAATGGGCATTTCATAGCCAGCAAATTCTACCATACGTGCACCTAACTTCTTATGAAACTCATAAAATGGTGTTTTTTTCATCCTAACTCCTTTTTAAAAAAATTTTATGCTTTTTTAAATAAATGTCAAGAGATAAAAATCCATTTAAATATATAAAATTCATATACGGTTGACATTACTACAATATTATATATAAT
>JALVRC010000168.1 GCA_027025255.1 Caldifarciminota bacterium | reverse complement strand
GGATAAATTAATTAATCTTTTAAAAAATTATAGAGTAAGGCTTGTTTATCCACTTATAATTGAAAAAATATTAATTACGTACGATAAGAATGGTGCGGTAAGAAAGCGCAAATCTCCTAAAAAGGGTATGCTGCTGGATATTTTTGATGAGTTTGTAAGTATCCCAGATATTATTTATAAAAAAGGGTTTTCATTTGATATAATCTGTGTGAATGTGGAGGAAATAAGAAGAGATGATGGCAAGGGAAGTTTTAGAAGGAAGGGGATAAGTATTATTGATAGAAAATTGTTAACAGTTAGCAAGGTAATTAAATTTAGAACGACAAAGGCTCTTTTGGCCCTTTTGCCAGATTCTCTGAACATGTCATTTTCTAATAATGAGTTAGCAGAGATTATGGATGTATCCATTAAGAAAATCAGGAAATTTACCTATACGCTTAGAAAAGCTAAGTTAATTAGAGTTAAAGAACGTAGAGGAAGAGAAATCTTTTTCACAAGTTCTGTAGGCAAATACTAATGTTATTTTATAGTTTTTTTTCTCTTGACTTCTGTATAAATTTATGTATATTAAGACATGAGAGATCAATATACAGAAACAACAACAAAGAATTGGGGTCAAAGACTTTCAGGTTCTTTTAAAGGGCTTTTAGGCGGCCTCATAATGTTTATTGCTTCATTTGCAGTATTATACTGGAATGAAGGAAGAGTGGATGTATCGAACATTGCCAAAAAAGCAATTGAGATAGATCCAGCTAAGACCTCCAGAGAAGCAGACGGTAAATTGGTTGCTGCATTTGGTGATTTGACAACAGATGAGACACTTGATGATACATATTTGAAAGAAGGAGACTATCTTGTTCTTATAAGGAAAGTAGAGATGTATGCATGGGTTCAGCATTCAAAATCTAAAACAGAGAAAAAGATAGGTGGTTCGGAGGTAACTAAAACTACATATACGTATAAAAAGGAGTGGACTGAAAATCCTTCGTCTTCGGAGGATTTTAAAGTACCGAGAGGGCACTATAATCCACCGTTAGATTTTAACTCAGAGAGATTTAGTGTAAATAAAGCAAAAATTGGCAACTATGAAATAGATATAAAAGAGATTAGTTTGCCTGCTGTATATGAAGATGTGGTGCTTGATACTTCTAATGTTATTATAGATAAAGATGTTAGACTTATTGGTAATAAGTATTTATTTAAAGGAGAAGGAAGTCTATCTCAGCCAGATGTTGGTAATGTTAGAATAAGTTATTCATATATACCAAATCCATTGAAAGATGTAACTGTATTCGGTAAGCTAAACGTTTCTTCTAAGAGAATAACTCCTTTTTATGGTAAGAAAGATGCAAAATTGTACAGGGTTTTTAAGGGAACAAAGGATAGTGCTATATCAACAATGAAGAAAGAGCATACAGTGATGATGTGGATATTTAGGATTTTAGGTTTTCTTTTAATGTGGTTTGGGCTAATGGCCTTATTTGGCCCGATTGTAACATTTCTTGATGTGCTTCCTATTCTTGGATCAATTGGAAGGGCAGGTATAAGTATAGTAACATTTATAATAGCGTTTGTTCTTAGTATATTAACCATAATAATATCCATGATTTTGCATAGTTTTATTGCTATGATAGTTGTTCTTGTCCTTGTTGTTGCGGGAATTATATTCTTTATTAAAACAAGAAAGCCAAAGAATAAGGGGCTCGTTAATTAAATTTTAAATAAAGCTCTTAAGGTGTTGTTCCTTAAGCCTATTCCCTGCACAGTAAATAAAATCCCAGAGAGAAAAAATGGAGATAAAATAAGTAAGAGGAAAAAGATGTGGTTTGTTTTGTTTAGGAATAGAAGAAGCAAAACAAGAGCTATAACGTATGTTGTAAGTAGGATTCCACCAACAAGTTTGTATTTGTAAGCTATGAAGTTTAGAACAAGCATTATAATCCAGGGAGCTGTATTGGGTAAGTTTTCTATAATGCCTTCAGCGGACGGTTTTGCACCTGATATTAGGGAAAAGACGAAGAGAATAAGGGAAAATACAAAAAGAAATATGTGAATTGAGAGTTCGAATTTTGTATGTTTTTTGTTCACATTTTTAGTAGTTTTCGCTAAGTAATTCAAAAAAGGCTTGCGGATGAGCACAAGCAGGACATTTTTCTGGTGGCTCAGTGCCTTCAAAGATATATCCGCAGTTTCTACATCTCCACTTCATTACTTTCTCTTTTTTAAATACAGTTGAGTTTTCAATGTTTTTAAGTAGAGTTAGAAAGCGTTTTTCATGTTGTTTTTCTGCAACTGCTATAGCTCTAAAGACAGCAGCTATTTCATTAAATCCTTCCTCTTCTGCTATTTTGGCAAATTCCGGATACATAATAGTATGTTCGTAATGCTCTCCATCTGCAGAGGCTTTTAAATTATCTCTGGTTGTTCCTATTTTCCCTGCTGGAAAAGTAGCATTGATTTCAACTTCTCCTCCTTCAAGAAATTTAAAAAGTCTTTTGGCATGTTCTTTTTCATTGTCTGCTGTTTCTGTGAAAATATAAGAAATCTGTTCATACCCTTCTTTTTTTGCCTGAGAGGCAAAATATGTATAACGATTCCTTGCTTGAGATTCTCCAGCAAAAGCTGTTAATAAATTTTTCTCTGTTTTTGTATTTTTTAGTGATTTCATTCTACTCCTTTTTTTGGTTTTTATGGTTTATAATATCTTCAATAATTTTTTCAGCATGGCCTTTAACCCTGACATTGGTATATTTTTTTAAGATTTTTCCCTGCGGAGAAATAATATAAGTAGAACGGATTACACCAATCTTTGTTTTACCAAACATCTTTTTTTCTCCGTAAGCATCAAATTCCTTTAATATTTTCTTCTCTGTGTCACTCATAAGATAGAAATTAAGATTATGTTTGGCATGGAAATTTATGTGACTCTTAATGCTGTCAGGGCTAATCCCAATGATAAAGGCAAAATCTTTGATTTCATCTAATTTGTTTTTAAAGTCTTCTGCTTCTTTTGTGCAGCCGGGAGT
>JALVRC010000167.1 GCA_027025255.1 Caldifarciminota bacterium | reverse complement strand
AGCTACCTCTGCCTTGTGTCAGAGATCTCATAACAGTAGCGTACCCGAAAGTGTTAATCAAGGGGACAGAAGCTTTAATCCTAACGTATGCTTTTATATGTTCCATACCAATGACCTTCCCTTTTCTTTTATTTATATCTGAAATGATATCACCCATGTAGTTTTCAGGTATGGTTACTTCTAAAGACATATAAGGCTCTAATAAAATAGGCTTTGCTTTTGAAAAAGCGTCTTTAAATGCTATAGCAGCAGCTGCCTTAAAAGCTATTTCGCTTGAGTCTTCCTCATGAAAAGCACCGTCAATTACATCTATTCTCAGGTTAGAAACAGGATATCCAGCAATAATGCCAGTATTACAACTTTCTTCAAGACTTTTAATTATTGCTGGCTTATACATTGAAGGAATGACCTCGTCACTCTTTATAAGGTAGTTAATTTCAATTCCTTCTTCATAAGGAGATATACGTACCTTTACAACAGCAAAATGTCCTCTTCCGCCTGTCTGTTTTATAAATCTACCTTCTGCTGTTTGTGTTTCTCTTATAGTTTCCCTGTACGATACTTGTGGCTTCCCTGTTTCTACGCTTACACGGAAATCTCGCTTAAGTCTATCTATTATAACATCAAGATGTAGTTCTCCCATACCTCCAATGAGCCTTTGACCTGTGTCTTCATCTGTTTTTACATCAAAGGTGGGGTCCTCAAGTGAAAGAAGGTTTAAAGCCTTTACGAGCTTTTTTTCTTCAGATACACTCTCTGGTTCAATTGCAATATAAATAACAGGCTTTGGAAATGTTATTTGCTCCAGTGCTATAGGGTGTTTTATATCAGCAATTGTAAATCCTGTTTTTATATTTCTAAGTCCGCTTATGAGTCCTATATCTCCGGCGACAAGATGTTGTACTTCTTCCCTTTTGTTGGCATGTATTTTATAAAGACCCATTATTCTTTCTTTTTTCAAACCTGGTATAAGTATTACAGTTTTTCCTTTTTCAACTTTCCCTGAATATATTCTTGTGAATGCTGTAATTCCTAAATGGGCATCAGATGCTATTTTAAATATTAATCCGGATAGAGGTTCACTTTTTTCAAGCCTTCTTATCTCTTCTTTACGGGTTTTTGGGTTGATGCCTTTGATCGGAGGAAGATCAATTGGAGAAGGTAGAAAATCTATAATGCCATCAAGAAGTTTTTGTATGCCTTTATTTTTAAGAGAAGAGCCTGAAAAAACAGGTGCTATCATTCCTTCAAGTGTAAGTTTCCTTATTGATTTCTTTATTTCATCTTCTGATAGTGAGTTATTATTCATATATATTTCAAGGGCGTTTTCATCAAATTCTGTTATTATATTACAATTTTCTTCTCTTATATCCTGGACCTGTTTTTTTAAATCAGGGGGAATTTCATCAGTTCTGAATTTGGCACCCATTTCATCCGTATCCCAGTAATACGCCTTCTGTTCTATTATATCAATAACGCCTACAAAATTATCTTCTGTTCCTATGGGTATATTTATAATAACAGGTTTCTGGCTAAATCTATTCTTAATCATCTCAATAACATTCTCAAAATCTGCACCTACTCTGTCCATTTTATTTACAAAAACAATTCTGGGAATATTGTACCTGTCAGCCTGATTCCATATTGTTTCTGTTTGAGGTTCTACCCCTGCAACACCGCATAAGACAACTATTACGCCATCAAGAACCTTTAGACTACGTTCTACCTCAATTGTAAAGTCAACGTGTCCGGGGGTGTCTATAATGTTTATATGATAGTCTTTCCATTTACACGCTGTAGCTGCTGAGGTGATTGTTATTCCTCTTTCCTTTTCCTGTATCATCCAGTCCATGGTGGTATTCCCTTTGTCAACATCCCCCATTTTATAAATTCTTCCCGTATAGTAAAGTATCCTTTCTGTTGTTGTAGTCTTCCCTGCGTCTATATGAGCAGCAATTCCGATATTTCTAAGTTTTTTTATATCCATGAATAAAAAAAGGGGGGATAATATCCCCCCTTTTGTATTTTAGTATGACGTATTGCTAAACATAGAGCTTAAGCTGTAGATTCCTCCGGTAGCAATTATGATAATGAATACTATTAGCCATATAGCCATTCCTATTAGTCCAATTATAGCAATAACGCCTGTTATAGTGAAGTACTGCTTTATTTTATCAAGATACTCTATAAAACTTGATTCATTGCCATGTAGGTATTCATCAGCTCTTGAAGCAGCCTGAACAAGGATAACTCCAAGCCATATAGGGAGCCACGCAATAACAATCCCAATAATTGTTAGAGCATAAATAGCCCCTATAACTATTGAGAAAATGCCCAGGAATTTAAGCCATCCTTTCGTTCCTTTAACCTTACTTGCAATAATAGTATTATTTGTTACAGTATTCTGGGTTGTTTGAGGAACTGGATTCCCCATATTTTGATTTAATTCATTCATTTAAGCCTCCTTTTAGTGTGGAAGTGCATCCCACAGTTTCTGAGCATATATCTTTGTATAATACCTGATTGCCCCTAAATTTACCCCTCTTTTGGCAACAACAGCTAAAAATACGGATGCGTCTCCGAGGGGTTTTGTTATAAAATGAGCCTTCTCTGTGGATAAAAGATTATCAACCATTTTTCCAAGTTCCAAACCGTTAATTACAGTATAAAGTCCTTTCATAGATGTTGTAAGTGTTGCTGATGTATATTCTACAACATATTCATCACTTTCTTTTCCCTCTGGTTTATAGTCTGCAATTACAAGACCATCCATACCAACAACAGCAACTGAAATTAAGTCTTCAATCTGTTCTCCCATTTCTTTTAAAACCTCATTTATTACAGCCATTTATCCTCCTTTTTCTTTATTATACACTAAATATAAAAAAAGTCAAGTAAGAAATTCTTTACAAATAGATAATTTTATCATTTCTTACAGTAAAAAATTGATAGGTATGGTGAGTTACATATCTTGATTTGTAAAGTCCTGACAGGATTTTAATGGTGTATAGTCTTTGGATATTCATTTAGGCTTTTGTGAGTAACGTGAATAAAGTAGTTTATAAAGCAAAATTCCTATTTTAATATAAATTGATTACTTGACAATTATTTAAAAACATGTAAAATTTAATATGCTAAACCTTAATGAAATTTTTACAAGAGAGGGAATTATACTAAATGGACACTTTCTTCTGCGTTCAGGGTTTCATTCTGATACATATTTTGAAAAAATGATGCTTATTAATAAGCCAAATATAATTTCTGAGCTGGTGAGTGAAATTGTGAAAAACATAGATGCGGATTTTGAAAGAATCGCTGGCCCTGTGCTTGGAGGAGCAATTCTGGCTTTTGAGCTTGGTAGGCAGGTTCACAAGCCTATTACTATTATTGAGAAAACTGATAATGGGTATGAGATTAAAAGAGGTAACCCTATAAAGAAAGGAGAGAAAATATACCTTATTGATGATGTATTAACAACAGGGTTTTCAATTCTGCGTGCAATTAAAGCTATAGAGTCTAAGGGAGGGCAGGTTATGGGTATTCATGTAATAGTTGATAGAAGCCTAAAAGATGTAGGATTTAAGTATAGGTCTCTTTTCAGGATGGAGGCAAATATATATGCTCCTTTGGAGTGCCCTTTATGTAAAAAGAATGAACCTCTTACGGAGATTGGTGGGAAAAGGGTAGATGGATAAGTCACTTGTTGCCCTGGTGGGGAGAGCAAATGTTGGTAAATCCACACTTTTTAATAGAATAATCAGGAGAAAAACTGCAATTACAATGAAAGAGCCTGGAATAACACGTGATAGAATTTATGCTGAATTTGAGTTTAATGAGCTGCGTTATAAAATAGTTGATACCGGTGGGATAGATACCAATCCTGATTCTTTTATAGAAGAGCAAATATTAAAACAGGTGTTATTCGCCATTAATGAAGCCAATTTTATAGTGGAGGTTGTTGATAGTGATAATGGGTTGCACCCCAATGACAGAGAAATAGCAAATCTAATAAGGAAACACGATAGGGATTTTGTTATAGCTTCTAATAAGATTGATATAAAAGAGGCAAAGAATAATTTTACAGAGTTTTTTCAACTAAACAATAGGGTTTTCCCCATTTCAGCTGAACATAATATAGGTATTGAAAAACTCTTAAAAGAGATTACAACGTATCTTGTTCCAATAGAGAAGAAGAAGCGTCCTCCGTCAATTGCTATTATAGGTAGGCCTAACTCTGGTAAATCTACGTTGTTGAATAGATTAATTAATAAAGAAAGAGCTTTAATTAGCGATGTTCCTCATACTACAAGAGATCCTATAAGGGAGGAAATTAAAATCAAAGGGCAGAGTTTTGCCGTAGTTGATACTCCTGGTGTAAAAAGAGGTAGATTCTATAAGCAAAAGGTTGATTTTTTTGCTATTAAACGTATGGAAAGAGAGGTAAAGAATGCTGATGTAGTGATTTTGCTTATAGATTTAAAAGAAGGATTGACTCATACGGATAGAACTCTTGTAAGTACCATACTGGATAGAGGTAAAGCACTTATAATAGCGTTTAATAAGTCAGATATACTTACATCTAAAGAGGAAAAAGCATTGTATGAAGAGGCGCAAAAACATCTTTCTTTTGCTTATTTTGTACCAGTTATTGCTATTTCTGCTATTAAGGGTAAGAATATTAATAGACTCATGAATTTTATAGAAGAGGTGCATACAGAAAGAAATAAATTGATACCAGTTGCTGTTATAAAGCAACTCCAACCAGCAATCAGAAGTTCATTAGATAATGAATTAGCATACAGAGTGAGGAAAATTAGACAGATTGGTACTGCTCCAATAAAGTTTAGTGTAAGTATAATAAAAAAAGGATATATAGATGAAAACGCTGAGAAGTCTCTCAAACGAATATTAAGAGCTTATTTCGGATTCAGGGGGAATGAGATTTTTATATCATGGGAAAGGAGTAAAAAATGAATTATATCTATCTTTTAATATTTTCAGTCCTTGCGTTTTTAAGTGGTTCAATCCCTTTTGGTTATTTTGTTGCTAAGAGTAGAGGAGTGGATATAAAAAATACAGGCAGTGGTAACATAGGAGCTACTAATGTTTTTAGAAGCGTTGGTAAGCTCTATGGTATTCTTGTATTACTGTTGGATATGATTAAAGGGATTTTACCTGTTTTTATATATATGTATGTAATTAATAATACTATTTATCCTGGCATTGTGGCTCTTTTTGCAATCCTTGGTCATATATTTACCCCCTGGTTAGGGTTCAAAGGAGGGAAAGGAGTGGCAACTACTGTGGGCGTTTTTCTCATGCTTTCTCCTATTTCAATGCTTATTTCTCTGGTTGTATGGCTTTTGATTTTTTTAACAACAAAGTATGTTTCTCTTGCGTCTATTTTGCTTTCAATTACATTACCTCTAACTTATTTCCTTTTACACAGAAGCAATATTGATTTTTCCATATTAGCTCTTGCCTTGCTTTTAACCGTGATTATTTTCCTTACTCATACAGGCAATATTAAACGTTTGTTAAAAGGTAAAGAAAGAAAAACAAGATTATGAAAAGTAAAACATTTGGAATAATAGGTGGGGGCAGTTGGGGTTTAGGTTTTGGTATTCATCTTTCCAAAAGATATAATGTTAAGATATATGAGATAAATAGTGAGCGAGTACGTGAAGTGCAAAAAGAAAGGACTCTTAAGAATTTTCTTCCAGGGGTTTATATACCTTCCACTATTGTTTACTCTGATGATTTGCCCTTGGTACTGAATGAAATTGACTATATGGTTCTTGCGATTCCAACGCAGTTTTTAAGAAGAGGGCTTTCTAAGATAGTGTCTGATAGAGGTAGAAATTTTTATGCAGGTGTTAAGGCTGTGGTTAATCTTGCAAAGGGTATTGAGGTGGACAGTTTGCTCCTTCCGACTCAGATAATCAGTGAGTTTATTCCATCTTCTGTTATTGCTCTTTCTGGCCCAAGTATTTCTTTAGAAGTAGTAAATGGTATTCCTACTGCTGTTGTACTTGCAGGCGAAAATGAACTATTGGTTGAAGAATTACAAAAGTTGATTTCTTTTGATAATGTCAGGGTTTATGCAAGTTCAGATACAATAGGTGTTGAGCTTGGCGGTGCTTTGAAGAATATCATTGCAATAGCAAGTGGTATAATTGACGGAATGGGATTAGGAGCTAATACTAAAGGAGCACTCCTTACAAGAGGGCTTGCAGAAATTGTGCGATTAGGGATGAAAATGGGTGGTGAAAGAGAAACCTTTTATGGCCTATCAGGAATTGGAGACATGATTACAACTGCTACAAGCATTAAATCCAGAAATTATACGGTTGGTTTTAATCTTGGTAAAGGGAAGTCGCTAAAAGAAATTCTTAAAAAGATGGTTATGGTTGCTGAAGGTGTGGAAACCACAAGGGCTGTGCATAAGCTTTCTTTAAAAAACAACATAGAAATGCCCATTATAGACTCTATGTATAAAATACTGTTTGAGAATTCACCTGTAAAGGATGAGATTACAAATCTCTTATCCCGTCCATTAAAAAGAGAGGTATTATGAAGGAAAACTACTATACGATAAAAGAAGTTGCAATGATTACATCTCTTAAGGTACATACTATAAGATATTGGTTGAATGAATTTCCACAACTTATAAAAAGAAAGAATTCAGCGAATAAGCTTATTTTTACTGACAGAGATGTTGAGATGATTATTAATATTAAAAGACTGGTTCATACAGAAGGTTATTCTATAGATGGTGCAAAAAACAAGCTTAATAAGATTTATAAGGAGAAACAACTTGATATACCTTTTGAAGGTTTGACAAAATCAACACTTAAGGCTATTATTAAGGAGCTTGAGAAAATTTTGGTTTTGCTCGGAGGGAGTTATGATATTTGATATTGTATGTGTTATTTTGTTAGCCGGGGGAATAATCTCAGGATTAAAAAAGGGGTTTGTAGGAACTGTATCAGGGATAGCAGGGATTATTCTTGGTATTGTATTTGGATTTCGTTATATGAAACTTTTAGAATACACTTTAGGACTTACAACAAATGCTCCTGTTATAGATCACATTTTATATTTTCTTGCAATTTTCTTATTTACAGTGCTTGTTTTTTTCTTAATTGGGAAACTTATTGAGTATTTTCTAAGCCTTATATTACTTTCATGGCTTAATCATCTTGTAGGAGGTATTGTGGGTTTTTTGTGGGTAGCTGTGCTTATTTATTTTATTACTTCCCAGATAATTGTGATTTTTCCTGAGTTTTCACACTATATTAATGGCAGTGTTGCAGGTCAGATAATATTAAAACTAATGGGGCTTACATGAAGAAATATATATTAATACCTGTGGTCTTTTTGTTTGTGTTGGCAAGTGCTTTCTTTGCTACAGGTATGCCAAAGGTAAAGATAGTAAATAATAACATACTTTCTCTTTTACCTGAGGGTAAGAATGAGGTTATATATGTGGATATATCAAAAACCAGGCAGTATATTAAAAAGAAATTTCCTAAAACCAATTTCAAAGAGTTGCTCAAGGGCTTCTTGTCAGCAAAAGAAGGAGGTTTGAAGGTTAAAGGAGAGCATATTTTAAGAATTGCTGGCAGTAAGATTGTTTATGCTAAATACCATGACGGGTATATAATAATAGCAAAACCAGTATGGCATGTTAACATGTTTTGGCGTGCTATCCTTTCTGATGCTGAAAATATTAATGGATATTATGTTAAAAAGAAATCAGGCGGATATATTATAATGGCTGGCGGATATTTTTTCTATGTTAAGGGGTATAAGCTTGTTTTAGCTCTTATTGAAACATTAAGAAAAGGCTCGGGAGTTCATTTCCCCAGGCATAATCCCTGGATTATTTACAGAAAAAATACTCCCAATCATCTGTTAGGGTATAGAAAATTATCAGTATATTTTGAAAAAGGAGTGCTTAAGTTTGATTTTGAAGGAACAAACGGTTTGTTGGAGTCTTTATTAGAACATGCTTCTTCTGCTGACAGCATTCTTAAAGGTGAGATTGGAGGTATTGCTTTACAGGGATTAAATTTTAAGAATGCCTGGTATAGTCTGGAAAAGTATTCTAAAGACTATGGATATTTTTCTGGTATTGGGGATAAACTTGCTCTTTTAAGAGAGGTGTTTTCAGCTATGGATGGCTCATTACTTGTCGCTCTTGATAGAGTTGATAAGAGCTTTTACTATGCTCCGTTGATATATCATGTATTTATTAAGAACAATAAAAAGGCAAGATTTAATAAACTTATGGAGTGGATATTCGGGAGTCCTGATACAGTCATTACAAAGAACGGATATAAGATTAACATTGTTTCACATAAAAACCTACCATTGGTTGTATACGCTCAAGCGCCTTATTTTTATTTTGGTTTTGATACGTTAAAGCATTTCAGTTCTTTTCACAGCGATTCTTCTTTTATTTATATAGATTTTAAAAAGGCAAAAGAGTATGCTCTGGATTATATTGATTACGGTGTTATAAGGAGTAGGGTGTTTAGTAGAAAAGATTTTGAGCCTTTAATAGACATTCTGTTATATTCCCGTTTGGAAAGTATTAAAGGTTATATTAACAGGAGTAAAGGTTTTAAAGAATTTATTTTTGTTTTTGAATAGAAGTGATTATTGCTTATTACGGTAGAGGAAAGGGTAAGACATCTGCAGGTATTGGAAGTTATATACGTGCTGTTGGTTCAGGAATGAAGGGCGCAGTTATACATCTTTTCAAAACTTCATCTTCAGAGGATAAACTGTTGAAGGATATAGGTGAGGTATATTTTTGCAATACAGGTAAATGGATAGAGCATTCTAAGGATGATAGGGAAATAGTGGAGCATTCTATTGCAAAAGCATATATGCTTATAGATAAAGGTATTGAAGTATTGTTTATAGATGAAATACTAACAGGTTTATACTTCCAGCTTCTTTCTGTTACTACGTTAGAGGAAATCTTTAAGAGGGCTGGGCGTACACTCCTTATAGTAACCGGGATATGTTTTCCTGATTCGTTGCGAAGCTATGTAGATATTTTGTCTGAAGTATGTTTTATGAAGCATCCCTTTGAGGTGGGTCTCCTCCCTGTAAAGGGGGTAGAATTTTAAAAGGATATATTTTTTATAAAGTCTGAGACAATGTAGAAAGACCCAGTAACAAGTATATGTGAACTGTGGTTTATTTTTAGTTTCTCTATTGCCTCTTTTATAGAGTGTGTTATTTCAGCGGAGGTTAATTGCGTATTTTCTTTTATTTCTTCAGGCTCTAAGGCACGTGGAAATTGTGATTTCGTAAGGATAATTCTATGGACTTCATTCTTAAGCAGCTCAAGCATTTTTTTATAATCTTTCCCTCTATTGCATCCAAAGATTAGGGTCAAAGGTAAAGGAGCAAAACGTTTGATATATTTTTTTAAAGCATAAACAGAGTCAATATTATGTGCAACATCTACAAGAATATAAGGCCTTTCAGAGAGTACCTCAAGTCTTCCCGGAATATACGTATTTTTAATACCCTGTTTTATAGCAGCTAAAGGAAGTTTTTTTAGATAATCTTCACATACCTTTAATGCAAGTGCAGCATTGTATACCTGATGTTCTCCTCTCATACGTATTTCAACATTCATTGTTTGATTGCTTTTATACAGGAAATGGGTACTGTTTTTTTCATATTTTATAATATGAGCTTCATAGTCTTTTTCTGGAATAATTGGTCTAACATTGTAAGATTTTATTTCCTTGAGTATTTTTTCAAGTACCCCTTTGTTTTGATAGCCAATGTATACCTTTCTATCCTTTCTAATTATCCCTGCTTTTTCTCTAATTATTGACTCAATATCCTTTCCAAGGATTTTTGTATGATCAAGACCTATTTTTGTGAGAACCGGGATATCAGCATCACAGGCATTTGTTGCATCGTATTTCCCACCAAGCCCGACTTCTAAAATTGCTACGTCTATATTTTTTTTAACAAAGTACTTTAATGCAATATATGTTAAAAGCTCAA
This sequence comes from Caldifarciminota bacterium, assembly GCA_027025255.1. Taxonomy (GTDB): domain Bacteria; phylum Hydrothermota; class Tepidihabitantia; order B3-TA06; family JALVRC01; genus JALVRC01. The sequence goes on along the minus strand of JALVRC010000167.1, from coordinate 15,125 downwards.
AATATGTTATTTCTCCACGTGATGATTCGAGCAGAGGTTTTTCTCCCTCTATTAAATCTAAGAGTTCTTCCCAGGTTATAAGAGTATTATTTATTCTTATTCTTTCTCTTACACTTATAAGATGGGGGGAGATATACATTCCTGTTTTTAATCCCGAAGAAGTGAGTATACTATTTATGAAATGAACTGTAGAGCCTTTGCCTTTTGTCCCTGCCACAGTGATAATTTTCTTTAAGGCTTTATGAGGAGAATTTGCCTTCTTGAGGAATTTCTTAAATGGCTTTAATCTGAAGTGAAATTTTATATCTTTAAGTCTTTCAAAGTTTACAAAAGAGTGTAAATAGGCAACAATTTCTTTCTCATAGCTCAATGTTATCTAACCACTATAAATTTTGAGCTAACTGATACTTTGTCTTCTCCTGAACGTACTACTAAAGTGTAATAGTATACGCCATTTGATACCTTTCTTCCGTCCCCGTCTTTCCCATCCCAGTATATTTTATTTACTCCTGCTTTAGCCTGTCTTGCAAGTATACGTTTTATTAATCTTCCTTTAATTGTATAGATATATACAGAGACAGATGCCCGGGTATTGGTTTTAAAATAAATGTTTGCTCCATTGGATACTGGATTGGGATACATGTAATATTGGGACACGCATAGTTCTTGTGCATTGGAGGTTTTTACGTAAAAGTTTAATGAGGACTCATTTAAATAGTTATCAATAGTTGTAATTTTAATCTCGTCAATTGATGTATTCAATGTCAGATTCATTCTAAAGAACCCTCTTGTAGAAGAATTTGCATAGTAGTTGAAGACATTGGTAAGAGGGATAAACTCATTCTTACTAACAATCTCAAGTCCCATAGTATGACCTGCTCTACTTCTACCACCTGTCAGCAGTATGCCGGAGGTATCAAATAAATCCCCTGCGATAGAGAATTGTTTACCACACTCTATTGTATCATTATTATTAATTTGTGTCCCGTTAACATGGATATTTATTTCTGGTCCTGTGAAATCAGATATCGGATGGAAGATTGTATCAATTGTTAGACTATCGTATATATCAAGCATATCGTTATTCTCAGTATGCATAAATAATCTTATCCATGCTCTCTTGCCATAGTCTACATCCAGGGGTAGATTGAAATTTATTTTGTAATTCATTGTAAAAGCTCCTTCTCCTCTGTAGAGAAGTTTTCCAGGTAGCCAGTAATAGTAATCTCCGCCTGTAGGTGTTGAGAGATGTCTAAAAATTTCAGAGGAAAAGACTTCAATCCTGTAGTTTCCTTCTGTTTCCAGACTGTCTTGAATGGAAACACTATCTCCTTTGTTCAGGGATGGGGTAAAAGATACTTGTTTTCTTAGCTCTGGTCTTTTAATATAGAGTGATGGGTCTCCGAATAGAACAAAAAGGTTGCTTACGCCACTAACCCCAGCCAGGAATGAATATCCAACAGGGTATCTTGTAGAATCAAGATATACCTCATTAAATCTGTCCATAAAAACAATGGATTGATAGTTACTTAACCCCTTAGTAGCTCCGGTTGATGCAATAGCACCGTCATTTATTCTGAGAAGTTCTTCGGATATACATTCTTCTTTAGTATCCTCAAATCTTCCTAACCCACAGGAGCCAAAGAATGCATAAAATAGATTTTCTCTGTTGGAGAGTTTATAAACATCATCCAGCATAAAGACCTTTTCATGTGCAAGTTGATCAGCTTTTCCATGTCCAAAATATATCCAGAAGATCCCTCCTCTGTTAAGGCTGTCTATTAAAGCCTTTCTTGCCTCAGGTTTTTCACTTTTATCCAGGGGATACTCTGTTAAGTAAATCTTTGATGGTTTGAACAAAGGATATAGTTCCTTATATACCTTTTCACAGTTGTTTATATGGTCTTTTATATAGTCAATCTTTGGATATCCAATGTAAAAATCATCGCCAGTCAGTATGAGTCTGTCATTACCATCTGATAAAGTGTTCTTTTCATATCTTTTGATTTTTTCAAGGTACCTTATGACTTCTGTATTGCCTCTGGATGTAATTCTTGCGGGAATGACTTCCGGATAAAGGACCTGTGATACAGTATCAGTATCGAAGTCAACAAACCACATATCAACTGCTGCACTTGAAGTCTGAGTCACATTGGCATCTAATACATATCCAGTTGTGTAGATAGGGAACGATACCTTTTCATCTACAAGGCCAAGTATATTTCTGTAGTCATAACTTCCTTCTCCGACAAACAAAACCATCTTAAGCCTCTGATTGTATTTGTTGTATACGTACTTTAAGAATTTCTTTATTACCCCTGGTTCTTTTAAACCAAACCCAAAGAAGTTATATATATCATCAAGTTTAACAAGTTTTACTTGAGGATTCTGTACCTCTGGGAGAGAAAAATGATTTTGTCTGTAGTTTACGAAAGCGTTTGCTCCAAGATAGTTCCCCTCAGGAGCAATTACAATATAGTCTGCCTCAAAGTCTTCTACGTAAGACGTTTTTAAGCGTTCTATTCTTTTTACTTTTTTAAAATGGTTTCTATCAGTTGCATATATGTATCTACCACTGTCAGCAGGAAGATAAAGCGTATCGTTTGATATATGCCATCCATAAAGCAACGAAGGGGAATACGGGTTTTTAATATCAAGAAAAAGAGGGGAAGAATTGATGTTTTTAAAAACTAAAATTTTTGCTGTATCTACTTTGATTCTTATGGGAAATGCTTTACCCAAAAGGTTTATACGCGCGTAAATATCCCAATCATCTATAAATAACATTGCCGCAGAGGTTTCTTGTTCAAGATTTTTCAGTATTATTTCAATATTGATGCGTTCTTTGTTATAAGGAATGTCTGTAATTTCAATAAATCTTTTAATATTGTTTGTATACAGATTTGTAAAACTGTCTGCTTTCCCATTCACAGTCATTATAACCTCTGAACGTGAAGTATCATAAAATCCAAAAATCACCTTTTTGACACTATCCAGACCATTTATATTTATGAGCTTGCTATAAGTAATGCTTTCCTGTCCTGTTTGTTTTAAAAGCTCTTCTTCTACCCATAGTAAGCCGCTTCTCCCGGGATTGATTCTATCTTCTTCAGAATGCACGTATTCATTTACTGAATATGTGAATTTTGGGCCACCTTTATCTTTATAGGCTTTAAAGCGTTTCCCCTGATTCCTACCGTAAGTTAACCAGTAGTAGTAGTATTTTACATAGGGATTTGAATTGAATTTATCATCGTCTGAATATGCAGAAGGACCAACGCCATAAAATATTATATAATCATTTTCCCCAAAGACACCGTCTCCTCCGTCCACTACGAGAATAGGAATTTCAATCATTGTATCAGGATAGTAAGTATTAACTGAATGTTCACCTATAGCAAATATATGTATAAGATTGCTTTTTATCCCTGTCTTAAAGCCATGCGCTTCAAGCTCTTTCCCATAGACTACAAAACAGCCTGCTGTATCAATGGCTAATTTATACCATTCATCGTATCTATTGAATATACTGTTTGAAAACATGTTTGCGTGCATTGTGTATTTTTTTAAGTGGGTCTTGCCAGAGATGGTGTTTAAGCCCCCTACTAATTGGACCGGTTCTTTCCCCTTTGGTGTTATTTCAATGTATATAGTTCTGTAAATGGTAAAAACATTATTCTTAAAGGTATAGGGCACGATTTCTAAAACGTTTATCTTGTAGTTTCTCCAGTTTGTTTCTCTTATAGAGTAAGAGCAAGATGTATCCTTTAAAGAAAAGTATGCAGGAAGTAATGCTTTATAGTCTTTGAGAACTTCAGGATTTTCAAATCTTACCTTTAAGGATTGTAAATTATTAAACTCATATCTTAATCCTGCTACGTTGTCTTTTAAGATTAAAAATTGTTCAAAAGGGTTGTATGAAGTGTTAAGATTTATTTTGTAAACTTCATTATTGATTTTTATAATTTGAGCAGAGAATAAGACAAGGTAAAATCCTAATCCTATGTTTCCTCCTTTACAATATAGTTAATTTCTTGAGCTGCTCGCATTCTTTTAATCTCTTGTGAAACAGCGGATAAGCTTATATGCATGAATCCTATGGTAAATAGTAAGAGAAATGGAATTATAGAAAACTGTGTTGTTGCTATAGCATATATAGAAGATATCACAAGATAAATCCCTATGAGAAACTCAACAAATGTTGTGGGTTTAAACTTAACAATGTAGTGTTTTTCGCCTGTTTTCAGATCGTATTTAGGGGTTCTTACGAAAATACCTCCTTTCCCATAGAAGCCGTCAAGCACAGCAAGTAGGTTGTTTAGTGATAAAGCTGGTATGGCAGCCATTACAAACGGAACATAAAGGCTCCTTTTTATCCAATCTTTATATAGCCTTTTTTGAGATATGATATAAAGTATAGGGTATGGGAGAGCTCCTAAAAGAAATATACTCATGACTGCAAAGTAAGATCTATAATCTATTCCTGTCTGTTTTATCATTAACATCGGGAAGGCAAGGAGGGAAATAAGAAAGAGAAAAGGATATACAAGATGCGCTGTTAATTGGATGGTAGCCTCAAATTTTGAAACTAAATTGAGTCTTGAATGCCATACATGTTTTAAGAGCTTTTTAGCAGCCTGTATTGTTCCTTTTGTCCATCTGTACTGTTGGTTTTTAAATCCATTTATATCAATAGGAAGCTGGCTGGGGGCTTCAACTTCAGGAAGAAAAACGATTTTATCTCCGTTTATCTGGGTTCTGTATGAAAGATCAATGTCTTCTGCGAGTATTGTTCCATCCCATCCTCCGGCTTTTATAACCTTGCTCTTTCTCCATATACCTGCTGTCCCGTTGAATGTAATAAGATGGCCTGCTCTGTTTTTAAGCCTTTGTTCAATCATAAAGTGAGTGTCTAAAAGGATTGCCTGAAGCCTTGTTAGTATTGAGTGGTTGTAGTTTATGTGTCCCCATCTTGTCTGAACAACTGCGATATTTTCATCTGTAAAGTAGTGAATTGTCTTTTTTAAAAAATCACTTTTAGGTCTGAAATCTGCATCAAAAATTGCTATGAATTCTGCTTTTGTTTTAGCAAGAGCTTCGTTAAGTGCTCCTGCCTTAAATCCTTCTCTGTTTGTTCTATGAAAGAGTTTTATGTTAAACCCGAGTTCTTTGTATTTTTCCACTGCTAATCTCAATTTGTTTGTTGTTTGATCTGTAGAATCGTCCAGAACCTGAATTTCAAGTTTTTCTTTAGGGTAGTCTAATTTTACTGCACTCTCTATAAGTTCTACGGCTACACTTCCTTCATTGTAAACAGGTAATTGGACACATACGTCTGGCAGATTTTTGTCATTATAGTATCTTTTAGGTCTATTATCCTTTTTGCTTCCGAATTTAATTTCGTAAAATATCATCAGCCATGCGTGTATGGCATAGATAAATAAAAAACCTGTTAGTGTTGCATACAATGCTAAAAGTGCATCGTATATCATTTAACCTCCTTTTGAAATTTTAATTCCCCTTTTAGGTAATATTTAATGTTTGCTTTTATATCCAGTGCCTCACCATAAGATGAAAACTCATTTATTGATATAAGATTTGTTGAGTTTTCCTTTCTTTCAACATGATACAGCTCATTATCAATCATAACTCCTATGTATGGCGTCCCTTTTATGCTGTGTTTAAGTTTTATGTTCATAATTGGTCTTGATAGCTCGTCGAATTTCACAGTTATTGATTTTATGTTTTCTTTCCTGGAAAGAGTATCAATAATATAGAAATCCTCACTAATGTTATTTCTCAGACTTATATGAGACTTTTCAGGGCCTTTTAAAGCAAGGGAGAGAAAATATATTTTTCCATTTTTTATAAGGGTTTTAATATCATCTGGTGAAAGTTCAGGGGATATACGCAGTTCTATAAAAGATTTCTTCTTGTTTATTTTAAAATAATTGCATACTGCCTTAAATCTCTGAGAAAGAATATTTTTAATTTCATTGTATTCCCCCTTAACAATCTTTAACATATATTTTCTTGAAAATTTAGCATATAGGTTCTTTGGATGAACATTGTTAAAGCCAGTAAAGTTAAATATAAAGTATGCGTTACTGTCAAGTGAGTAAGCTTCTATCTTTTTTATAAGGAGTGAATAGTAATCAAGATATACCTTAGCATTAAATTCAAGCTCTCCTGTTGGGTCAAGATATCTTAGATTGGGGTCAAATGCATAAGAAAAGTATTTTTTTGATGAGTCTAAGAATTTGAACCCTTTTTTCTTCTTATCCAATAAAGCTTCACCAAATACGCGTTCAACCTGATAGAGAATCTCTGCCTCATCGCCCTTTTGATGTTCTACCCATTTACCCTTTTCTTTAAGAAACTCTCTATCTCCTACTGCAATAACCTCAAAAGGTATAGAGGCAATTTCTCCCTTTATATAGGCAAGATTGCCTCTTATATAAAACCACCCTTTTTGACTTACACCGATTTTCATAAGTTCTCTTCCAAACTTCATCTTAAATCTGAAACTCTCCTGTCTTTTCAGGTTGTTCATTGAAAAGTAAGGATATTCGTTTACTGGTATGTCCTGAGGTCTTATAATTTCTTTTTTGCAGGATAACATAACAAATAAAAATAAAATCCAGAGTTTTTTCATCATTAAAAATCAACCCCTAAGCTTAAATACATTTTATAGCTATTATCGTTAATACTATTGAACCACAAGGGGAATGCTATGTCATATTTAAGAATGAAATATCCAATAAACCATCTAAGTCCAAATCCATAGCCACCGTTTACATTACTGACAGTATTAAAGTCCTTATCCCATACCTGACCCATGTCAACAAAACCAACTCCTCTGATATTCAGTATGGAGAATTTAACACCCATATCAAAATTTATACTTCTTATAAAAGGATATCTTATTTCAACTGTTGACAACCATCCACCGTTCCCAATCATTGAATCGCTATTTACACCTCTTATCCCTTTACTCCCAGCCGGAGAAAATATCTCTGCATCCCTGCCAATAGAATGTGTTATATATCCTCTTAAGGCGAGTGTATAATCTGTATAGAATTCTCTGTAAAGTCGTACATCTCCGTATCCATTTAGAAAATCAAAGCTTGATAAAAAGCTTTTGTATACTCCCAATCTCATGCGCATGCCATCTGATGGGTAAAATATATTCCATCTTGCATTATCGTATACAAGAGCAATCTCGTCTATAAAGAGAGTGTAGAAAAGACCGTCAACAAGATGAGTGTATGTTGAGGTATACGGATCAAAACCTTCGTATCTGGTTTCGTCTATATAAGCAGCGATTAGATTGTTTTCAACCCGTGTATATATTGAAAAAGGATAGGCTGTTGAAAGTTCTCCTCCTCTATATACATCATGAATTAGTGTATATCCTGTGGAATCTTCAGTTAAATAATATAAAGGCAATTGGAAAAGACCTGCACCAAAATCAACTCTATATGGTAGATACCAGTACGTTATACTAAAAGCTGAGTTAAGGATATCTCCACCCATATCAGAAGAAAAATATATTCTGTGGTTTCCCAGTATATCACTTACCCCTACATAAAGATTTCCATTAAACCCTCCAGCAGTAGAATAGCTTGCAGCTCCGTAAATATAATCAGGGGAGAAAAGAGGTTTGTATCTTTTAAAGTCAGAAAACACCAGTTCTTTTAACTTGTATGTTGCTTTATTAGTATCCGTTTTAATAGAATCAAGAGGAAGACTCTTTAGCCTTTTGGCAATTGCTATATTAAATTTAGAATTATCGAGATATACAAAGCCTACATGTGAATTTGCTGCACTTACCTCAAATATAGCCTTACCCCATTTACTTTTTTTCTCGAAATGTTTGTAGTATGAGTAGATTTCATAGCCTGGCCCAGAGAAATAAATTGTATCATTGGATATACTCAGTCGTTCCATCCTTGATAGATAAGGACTTACTCTTTCTATATTGTCATTATGCATCTTAAAAATTGCGTACTTATGAAGATGCCACGAAGAGCTGGATGCCCTGTCAGAGATAAAGTATATAGTATCATTTTTCCATTGAGGGTCTTTTTCTATATAGGTATCGTATGTTAAACGCTTAAGTGCTTTTGTCTTAATATTCAAGGTGTATAAATCTGCTTCGCCGTCCTTAAGGCCTGTAAATACAAGCGTATTATTACGGATATTACCACCCCAGGCTCCATCAAGTTTTAGTTTGATTTTCTTATTTATTTTACCATTTGAATATTTTCTTAAGATAAATTCAGGTTTTCCTTCTTTATAAACAAAGTAGCCAATATAAGAACCATCTTCATTCCATACAGGATAACCTTTAAGTAACGGAAGCTTTTCGTAGCTAAAAGGAGCCTCACTTATTGAAAAACTTAATATTTTTCTTCCTGTAAGAAGGGATAGGATAACAATATGTTTGTGCCCGTTTCTGTTCTCTTCTATATAAGCTACTTTCTTTCCTGTCGGATCAATTGAAATGCCTTTTATATAGATATTTTTTTTCTTTATAAGTTCTCTCATATAATTCTTAGAAGAAAATACATCATTCACATCCGGACACACGGTTTTTTTTAAATATAGGCGCCACTCTCTATCTAATTGATTAAGAGTTATGCCAAAGGTCTTAAGGCTTGCTTCATTCAAGCTCTTTTTGAACTTAAGATTTTCAATGAACTCAAAAACCTTTTTTCTGCCGTATTCCTTTTCTATGAAAAGAAATACGCTTTCTCCCTCTCTGTATATTATATATCCGTAGTATTTGTTTAGTTCAGTTAGTGGGATAAGCTTATCATTTAATACAAGGTCTCTTAAGTATACATAGCTGTCTCTTGAGCCATGGTTTGAACAAAACTCAGCCTGTCCTTCCATTACCCATAAAGGAATACTAAATCCAGGGACTAAAGAGAAGAGCTGTTCAAGGTTTAAAGAAAAGAAGAGCTTGAATTGAAAAATATGCGTAAGTTCATGTTCCAGTACATGTTCAAAATCTGCATAAGAGCCTGTGAATGGTATAACCATTCTGTTTTTTAAGATTTCGCTAAATCCTCCCACACTTTCTTCTAAAGGCTCAAGCATTACATTAGTTTGAGTAAAATTCTCTTCGGAATTGTAGATAATTACAGGTATTTTAGCTCCAATATCAAAGCCAAAATCTTTTCTATATCTCATGTATGTTTTCTCAAGTACCTGCTCTGAAAATGAAGCAAGGGGGTAAGCCTCGTTTTCCACATAGATATCAAAATGTTTTGATTTGTACACTGAAAAATTAAAGTTTTTATACTGTACTTTGTTTTTTTCAAAATAATAACCAGAAGATATGGATAAGCTGAAAAGGATAAGAAAATTTATATACTTCATAGTTAATCCACTGTGATTGTTTTGGATATATTTCTCGGGAAGTCCGGATTATAGTTCATTTGCAAAGCAGTTTCATATACAAGTATATATACAGGAATAATGCCCAGGACAGGAAGTATGTAAGGATGGTCGTCAGGCAGGGGAATAAAAACTCTGCTTACCTTTTTTAAAGAAGCATCGTATGGTGCGATTGTATATATTGCCCCCTTTCTTGTGAGAATTTCATTTATGTGAGAGAGCACAAAGTGCTTGTCAATTCTGTTTGATAAAAAGAGAGCAGGGGTATCAGGTTCAATGCATGAAAGCGGACCATGTTTAAATTCTCCTGAATAGAATCCCTCATATTGCTTATATATTACTTCCTTAATTTTTAATGAGGCTTCAAGAGCAGTACCATACATCATCCCGTATCCTAAGGTAAATCCATCGCCTTTATCCTTAAGTTCTTCTGCAAGTGGTAAAACAAGCTCTCTATCTTTTATAACATTTTTAAATGTGTCAGGTAGGGCTTTTAAAGATTCAAAAAGCTCTGGGTCAGGACTTATTTTTAAGGCTGTGTAAAGGAAAAATAAGACTTCGTTTATGAATGTTTTTGTTGCCGGTACAGCGATTTCAAGCCCTGCGCGGACAGGGATTGTTATATCGCTTTTAATTGCCAGAGTAGAAGCAGTATTATTAACAAGGGCAAATTTTTCCATTCCATGTGGAAGGATGTCAAAAACATTTTTAACATCTTTTGTTTCTCCGCTTTGAGAAATAAAAAGTACAAGATCATCTCTTGTAACAACTGGAGCTATCAGCTCATTAAATTCGCTTGCAGGTACTGCAGAAGAACGGACTCTCGCTACACGCGAAAGAAAATAACTGCCTAAAATCCCTGCATAGTATGAACTACCTGCACCTACAAAGTATACGTTTCTTGCATCTTTAAGTTTATCAATAAAATATTTTAATTCCTTAGCCTTATCAAGATAGAACATATAGTTTTCAGCTACATCAGGAATTTGATTAATCTCTTTAATAAAGTAGTGAGCGTATGCTCCTTTGTCCATTTCATGCCTTTTAAGCTTTATATTCTCTGGTTCTCTTTCAACCCTTTCTCCTGTTTTAAGGTCATATATTTCGTGCCTGTCATATGTGAATACAACAATTTCACCATCTTCAATCCTTTTGATTCTTTCTGTAATATCATAAATTGCTGATAGATCGCTACCAATGCAATGACTTTTATCTCCAATTCCAAGAAATAGAGTAGAACCTTTTTTAACTGAGACAAATTCGTTCTTTTGGCTATCTCCAATAATAAAAGCATAATCTCCGTCAATATCCTTGCAGGCTTTTTTAACAGCTTCTAATAAATTTCCATGATAGTAATCCTCTACAAGATGAAGTATTACCTCTCCATCGTTTTCGCCCTTAAATTTATGTCCTTTTTTAATAAGTTTTTCTCGTAGCTCAGGCGTGTTAACAATATTTCCGTTATGTGCGCCAATCAGAGTATTTTTACAATCTGTATGAGGTTGGGCGTTCTTTTCTTCAGGAGTTCCGAACGTTGCCCATCTAAGCTGAATGATCCCCTTTTTCCCCTTCATTTCAGTAAACTTTAGCCTTTCATTAAGCTCATCAAGTTTGCCTGCATCCTTTCTTATTTCAAGGGAACCGTTTTCTTTTACAACAGCTACCCCTGCAGTATCGTATCCTCTGTATAAGAGCCTTTTCCCTGCATTAAAAAGAATCTTACCCAGTTCTTTATGCTCGTCTTTAAAACTTATTGCAAAAAATCCACACATGAGAATATTTTATGTAAAACAGGTAAAAAGTCAAGGAAAAAAAAATTATATCATGCCCTATTTTTTTACCTTGTTAAAGAAGGTTATAAAAAACATCGGGTTACAACCCATAAATAAAATTATAAGTTATATTTATTTTTATTTACTGCGTTTTAATTCTATTCTTTACAGCAATATTCCCGGGGTTTTGCTGATATTAGTGTCTTGATGCAAAAAAAATCTATCTTAATATTATACTTTTAGCTGGCGGAGGTGTAGGAGGGGTTAGTTCTGCCCAGCATGCAGATTGTATATTTACATTGTTAAGTAGTGGAACAATGTTTTGAGTATTTAGCATGCCATTGTTTACTTCAATCTTTGCAAGATACCAGGAATTGTTCTGTCCGTATGAGAATAAAATCCATGCTCCATCAGGGCTCCATGAATAAAGTTTTACATTGTAAAGCGTGTATTGATTTCCAAAAGGCATATTCCCGACTATCTGTCCTGTACTCATATTCATTATCATGAGGTATGTTACCCAGTTATAGGAGGCTATAAAGGCAATGAACCTCTCATCAGGAGACCAGGATACATCTGTCCCGCCATTCCAGTTATAGTCAGATTTCATATCAACTATGAGTGTATAATTGTTCCCATTACCATCTATTAGATATAGGCCTCTATTGGTTTGACATCCTTCTATATAGTCCATTATTGCCACTCTTCCTGTCTTCTTTCCTGTATCAAATCCCTTTATATCAAGGAAGCCACTGCACCCTGATGTTGTCTTTGCTATATCAAATACCTCATTGAATGAATTAGCATATATATCTGTATATCCTATTGTTTTTGGAGAGAACTTATAGTATATTCTATCTCCTACTTTTAATGGCTTGCTAAATCCTGTTCTGTAATCCTGGTCAGGTTTTAACTGAATGCCTGATATACCACCAGCCCCTACATTGACTGTTATTGCATCGTAAACATTTGAACCAGGTCTCAAGGCAACTATATACCTTATACCATCCGGTACATTCTTGAAAACAAAAGAACCATCTGCCTGAGAATAAACCATGCCCACTCCTTCTAAAAATACAGGGCAGTTAGCCCAACCCATGCCATTTGAGCGGTAAACCCGACCCTGTACAGTCCTATCGCCTTTTTCCCAATATCCTGAATTTTTATCAGGAGTTATCTGGTCAATCCATGAACCGTCAGAAGCAATCCTGAAAATATTGCTTGAAAAAGGTGTGTAGGCATAAGCATTGTTTGATGAAAAGTATATCTCCTTTCCATCGCTTGATACGCTGATGTCAAAGATAGTTCCTGTGTTCACTCTCGGATGATTTTTAAAACTAAATAATTCTTCAACTTTCCCTGTGTTTGGCTCAAGAACATACATAATACTGTTTGTCTGTGTATTGTCACTAACAGAAAAAAGTATTTTTCCCTCTGCTGAAATGCTTATAAAAAATATTACAACAAAAAACATTACTTTTTTCATGCCTCTCCTTTTTTTATATTTAAGGTAGACTGCCTGCGGCAGTCTACCTTAAATATTCATATTAATTAGCTACTTAAGTAAAATGATTTTTTCTTTATAGAGCTTGTTATTCTCTTCAAGCACAATAAAGTATATACCCTGTGATAGTTCGTCTTCTGGTACTACTATTTCACCTCTATTTTTTCTCAGGCTGTTAGTAAAATCTTTAATTATTTTTCCATCTATTGAATACATTGAAATTCGTGCACTTTCTACATCTGAAATTGAGTACTCAACTGTACATTTAACTAAATTGAAATGGAGAACATTATCCGTTATTGAAGTTTCTTTTACTCCCAGCTCCTCTCTGTACTTTATCAAGAGTGGTTTGTCATACTGTTCAACATCTCTTTCTCCGGATACATATATATTTTCTCCTTTTACAGCAACATCTTCACCCATATCATAACTGCCGCTGTCGTATATCTTTTCCCACAGGATATCAAGGTTCTCTGAGAGTTTGACTAAATATAAATCATTATCTGAACCATTATATTTCCATCCAACAGTGTATAGAGAGCCGTTTCCGGAATTTATTCTTATCAACATATCATTCTCTTCCCCAAAAGTTTTTTCTTTTTGTTTATTGCCCTCTTTATCGTATTTTACAACCACACATTCTGTCTCCGTCCATCCAGAGATAAAGATATTTCCATTGAGAAGAGTAATACCAATACCTCCACTGTTATTACTAACATTATTATGTTTAACCCAATCCGTGTCTCCGTTGCTGTTGAACTTTAATACAACGATATTTGAGTCTGAGGCATCCATATACCTACCTGTAACAAAGATATTATTGCTATCATCCACAACAACATCACTTCCCCATATTCGTGAATCATCTGGATGAAAAATAGTTGTCCATAGAGTATCTCCTGATGAGGCATCTATTTTGGAAAGAAATAGCCTTTCATCAGTAGAATCTACATATAGTTCACCTGTAACATACATATATCCATTCTTAACATATACACCATAGCCATATTCTTCTTTATTAGAACCAAGATCGTAGGTTTTGTTCCATATTATATTCCCATTCTTATCATACTTTACTACTCTTAAATCAGAAATGTTAGTGGTAGTATCATCAGTATTTCCACTTACATAGAGATAACCGTTGTCATAGTACATATCATAAGCATCTTCAAGATAGCCTGTGTTTAATTCTTTTGCCCAGAGCTCATCTCCGTCTTTTGTATATTTAATCAATGTATGAGGGGGAGTCATAAGCTGATATATATTTTCCTCATCATCATAAGCAACTGCATCACCGAAGGCATAAACTGTGTAATCATCTGCTCCATATGTTTTTTCCCATACCTTTGTAGGTTGTGCATAAGTAATACCTATTAATACTATCAATATAGATATTTTTTTCACATACACCTCCTTATTTTCAGTTGTTAAAGCTTATATTATAATTGAAAATGTAATATTGCGACCCACAGGTAAGGGGGGAATTTTACATTTACAATCAAATAATTATATATTTTGGAACAAGAATGTCAAGTGTTTAATTTTTATATAAAATTTAGAGTGTATTAAAAGTAATTAATCTTGACTTACAATAAAAAACGTGTATAATGCAATTGTCAAAGTTAACCGGAGGTAAAATGGAATTTTATGTAATTTTTTTTATTGCAATAGGGCTTTCTGTTGATTCTTTTGCAGTAGCTATTTCTAACGGTTTAACTGTTGAGGATTTAAATATTGGCAAGCATTTCATTATTGCTTTGTTTCTTGCCTTTTTTCAGGGGATAATGCCCTTTTTTGGCTGGATAATGGGCGAGAGTATAGAAGGTTATATAAGGAATTTTGACCATTGGGTTGCCTTTGCTCTTTTATTCTTTATTGGTTTAAAAATGATATATGAGGGTATAAAACACAGGGATAAAGAAAGAAGGCAGAGGCTTCAAATCCCTGTTTTAGTGATGCAGTCTCTTGCTACAAGCATTGATGCATTTGTAGTTGGTTTGAGCTTTGCCTTTCTAAAAGAGCACATTCTTTTACCGATGATTGTAATAGGTATAACCACTTTTGTTTTTTCTTTTATCGGTGTTGAAATCGGTAAATTTGTAAAGAGTTCAATAGGAAAGTACGCAGAGGTATTGGGAGGAATGGTGCTTATAGCAATTGGGGTTAAGATTTTAATAGAGTCATTTTAAAAATAGCATAGTTTTTTTACTTGACAACCCCTTGATTTTGTATAAAATGACTGTATGGTCAGTCAATTAAATAAGAAGGAAATTATACTCAGTGCAGGCGTAAAGGTTTTTTCAAAAAAGGGGTTTCATAAAGCAAGTATGGATGATATTGCAAAGCTGGCAAACGTTAGCAAGGGAAGTCTTTATTTGTATTTTAAATCCAAGGAAGCCCTATTCCTTGAAATTGTTGAGCAGGGGTTTAAAGTGCTTATTGAA
>JALVRC010000166.1:2364-9277 GCA_027025255.1 Caldifarciminota bacterium | reverse complement strand
ATTATATACAACAAACTATTTTATGGTCTTTAAAAGCTGTTCTTTAGTCCCTTCTCTAATATCAAGCATTTTAAGGAGCTGCTTCTGAGTTAGCAGCGCTGTTTTTTCAAAATCTTCTCTTTTTGATTTAAAGCTAAAATAAAAATTCATAAAATCCTCTGTCAAAGGATTAATCTTTTCATACGATTTTGCGCCTAAAACTGCAGGAAGCGAAATATTCTTTATATGTACTATAAAAGGAAGCAGAATGCTGTCAACCTTAGAAAGCTTATAAAAGATAAAAGAAGGAATGGCTTTTAAGCCTAATTCAAGTGTTACTGTACCTGCTGAAGCAAACGCTAAATAAAGACTGTCCATTACTCTGTACCTATCTTCGTATTTTACTGATTTAATGTCCATTGGAGCGTTTTCTCCAAACCATAATATTTCATCAATACCTGCTTTTTTTAAATGCTCTATAACACTGAGTAGCAAAGGCGCATGCTTTTTAATCTCTTTTTTCCTTGTTCCAGGGAAAAATCCAATATACATTCTTTCATTAATCTTTGAAGCACTCTTTATAAACTGCAGAGCTGGATGACCTATAAACAGAGTTTTTATACCTAAACGCCTACCCAGCAGTTCCTCAAAAGGGAAAAACGTTAAAACACATCTAACCTTTCTTAAAATCCTATATCTCCATTTACCCCAGGCCCATATTTGGGGCATTCCAAGAAATATAAACCTTGCCCTATGCTTTTTTAAAAAAAGCGATGCTAACAGATGAAGGTCATTAAGTCCTGTTAATATCACAATATGAGGATTTATTCTATCAATCTTTTCCTTTAAAACCCTTATATATTGTAAGGATTTTGCTATCTCACCTTCTATTCCTTTAAATCCAATGAGTTCTTGTTCATTAAAAAGATAAAATATTTCATATTCATCCTTTATGAAACTTAATATATAAGAAACTGCAACTTCACCACTCTTCTCACCATAAGCGATTAAAGCTTTTTTCATTCAAGCTTAAAGGTAGAAATAATACTCTCCAGCTCCAGTATATATGAAAGTTTCTTCTTCGCAGGAGCAAAAACAGCTCCATCAATAATATATGTAGTCCTATCTTTTACAAAAGCAAACGTTGTAAAAGGCCCACCTACATATAAGCTGTCATTTTGCCATAATCCTCTAAGTACAATACATTTTATGCTATTTAGAGTATCCTCATCAATCTTTATGTATTCACCAAATATGTAATCTCCGTTATAATAAAGGTTAGTTAAAGAATCTCTTAAAAAAACAAGTCTTAACGGATTTTGTAAGATACTTGTTTCCCCCTTAATTCTTGCTATAAAGATCATTCTATCGGGTTCATGAGCATGTATATATATGAAATTTCTCTTAAACAGACCAGGATTAAAAGAACGGGGTATCATCAAAGAAAATCCTGCTTGTCTAATGGTTTTCTCAAGCTTTTTATTCCTGCCATTTAAAAATGTATAATCAAATAATCTCTTTCTGAGTCTTCTTCTAAAAATAGACTTAATCTCTTCTTTTTTATACTCAAGTATACGCTTTGCTTCTTCTGACGTACTCGCTGATACAAGAATAATAAGCTGCTCTTTTGCAAATGCTTCTTTTATAAAGTATAACCCTTTCTTTTTCCCACCCAACAGCAAAGAAACCAAACTATCTGTAGGATACAGAATTAGAATAATGGTATGAGACTGCATAAACCCTTTAAAATGCTCAAAATCCTTAAACCTGAGGTTTATCTCATTCTCTGGCTGTGGAGTATACCTAAGACTTCTTAACATATTTTTAAGAGAGGTCTTTATGCTGAATCTACTAAACACATATATATCTCTTGCCCTTCCAGTGCTTTCAGGTAAATGCTCAACACAGGCAATAAAAAACAACGATAATAATAACAATCTTTTTCTCATCCGGCCTCCAGAAATACATTCTTTTTCTTATTTATCATTCTCTCCAGTCCGTCTATGATTTCTTTATCCCCTCTAATCAAAAGCTCCTCAACGTAATTTGAAACCTTCTCTATTATATCTTTATCTCTTATAATATTTAAAAACTCCAGCCTACTCGTACCATGTTGTTTTAACCCTTCCCTGATTCCCGGACCTCTAATCTCAAGATCCTTTTCTGATAAAAGAAATCCGTCAGGCGTTCTTGCAAAAAATGTCAACCTCTCCCATGTTTCATCTTTCAAATATTTATCAACGACAAGGATACAATATGATTCTATATTTCCTCTTCCTATTCTCCCTCTCAATTGATGAAGCTGAGAAAGGCCAAATCTTTCAGGATGAAAAATAAGCATTACACTGGCGTTCTTAACATCCACTCCAACTTCTATTACAGTAGTTGCAATAAGTATAGAAATTTGATTGTTTACAAATCTTTGCATAACAGATTCTCTTTCCTTAGGATTTAATCTACCATGCAGTATACCAATCTTAGACTCTTCAAAATAACCTCTTGCAATTTCATATATATCATTTACACTTTTCAGGGTCTCGTTTTCTTCTATGACCGGAGCAATAAAGTACGCTTGTTCGCCTTTTTGAATATGTGAAAGCACAAATTTCATAATTTCAGGAATCTTAGACATGTAATCAATACTCGTTTTAATAAGCTTTCTTCCCTGGGGCAGCTCTTTTATAAATGAGACATCAAGATCTCCGTAAAGGGTCAACATTAGTGTTCGTGGAATAGGGGTTGCACTCATAACAAGAAGATGCGGATAGAGGCCCTTTTTAACAAGCCTCAGTCGGTGAATAACACCAAATCTATGCTGTTCATCTATAACAACAAGCCCAAGTTTAGAAAAATTTACCCTATCAGATATAAGGGCATGAGTCCCCACAACTATATCCATATCACCGATCTCAAGTTCACTTACTATACTCTCTGCTTCTTTTCTCCCTGTTGATCCTGTCAAAAGAGAAATTCTAATCCCAAGATTTTCCATTACCTCCTTCCATTTCATATAATGCTGGAAGGCAAGAACCTCAGTTGGTGCCATTATTGCTGCCTGGAAACCATTCTCAATAGCTCTTAACACTGTATACATAGCAACAACGGTTTTCCCTGCACCAACATCCCCATGCAGTAATCGTCTCATCTGTTTACCTGATAATAAATCAGTATTTATTTCCGAAATAACTTTATTCTGATTCTCTGTTAACTTAAAGGGAAGATTGCGGACAAACGTCTCAGAAATATCTACACGTTTAAACATTTTACCCACATCCCTTTTTTCAATTTTCTTTTTCTTTACTGTATAAATAATACGTAAAGCCTCCTCAAATATGAGTGTTCTCTTTGCCCTCTTAATAACTTCCATACTAACAGGAAAGTGTAACTGCTTTAATGCTTCCTTTTTTTCTAAAATACCAAAGTATTCTCTTGTATTAAGAGGAATTACTTCCTCAATACAGTCCTTACAAATCTCCCACGCCTTAATCACTGCTCTTCTCAATTCCCAGAGTTTCAATCCAGCTGTTAAAGGATATACAGGAATTATACCCTCAGTGTATATATGCTCACTATCAACCTCTTCATATAGAGGATTTATAAATACATATCCCCTATAATATGAAACAGTACCTGTAAATATATAATCTTTACCTATGGCAAACTTTTTTTTTAAATCAGGCCTGTTAAACCACTGTACTTTTATTTTTGAAGAACCATCTGTAACTATTAAGGATACAACTATCTTCCTTGTTCTTGTCAAGAAAGTATAACTTCTCAATACCCGTGCAATTATTGTTGCTTGTTTACCTTTTTCTACATCCCTTATATATATAGGATGTGTTCTATCAATATATTTGCGAGGGAAAAGATATATAAGATCAATTACCCTCTCAATACCGAGCTTTGAAAGCCTTTCTGCCCTTTTAGGTCCAATACCTTTAAGATATCTTACATCGCTTGAGCAGTCTAAAGATTTTTGTATGTATGCCTCCTTGCGTAAACTGTAAAGAGTGAGAATCTTGATATAAACCTATTCTTTAATCTATCACATCTATAAAGGAACCCCTTTGAAGCAATCTTTGCAGCAATAAAGCTTAAAGGGTCAATTGAATAAACAGGGATTCTTAATATGGCAAGGGGATTTTTATACGTATCAGCCCTTCTTAGCCCTCCGAATCCATATTTATAACCTGCTTTTCTTGCCATATTCATTACATTTTGATTCATACGACCAAATGGATAAACAATTGTATCTATTTTTATGCCTATCTTTTCTTCTAATACGAGACGAGAATGATATAGTTCCTTTAAAAGTATTCCCTTGGACAATTTTGTTAAATCTGGATGATGAATTGTATGAGATGCTATTTTCCATCCGTTCTTAGAAAAATACCTTAACTCATCCCAATTAAGATGAAAAATATTACCTCCTCCCAGATCCCATGCGTTTGTCCTACCAACATAACCTGTAATCACGGGTATTATACCCTTATACCCATACCTCTCCATAATAGGAAGTGCATTCTCAATTAAAGCCTTATAAGCATCATCAAATATAAAAAGTACTCCGTTTGTTATCCTATCCAGATCATAACACTCAGGGTTAAATACCTCAAAATCTTTCTCATTAATAAACCTGATTATCTGAGCAAATCTTTCTCGTGAAATATTTGTAAACCCTATTCCCTGATTAGAAATATTGTGAAAAGCTAATGCTGGCATAAAACCTCTCTATAAAATTCAACAACTCTCTGTGCAACCTTATTCCAGCTATATTTGAGTGAAATTTCCCTGGCCTTAGAAGACATTTCTTTCCATTTTTTTTTATTTTCAAATAGTGTTATAATAGACTGTGCTAATGAATCTGCATTCTTAGCCTCAAACAGCAAACCAGCCCTTTTATCCATAACCTCAACAAAACCTGGGATATTGGAGACAATAGCAGGCCTTCCTGAAGACATAGCCTCAAGTATAACTATACCAAAGCTTTCTCCGCCTATTGAAGGGATAACTATCATATTTGCCCAGTGAAAGTGTGGAATACGTCTATCACCGGTAAGAGTAGAAATAAACTCTACATTGAGTTTATACTTTTCAGTGTACCATTTTGCCCATTTCTCCATAGGCCCATTACCAATTATTTTAACCTTATAAGGATAAGATTTAAGTCTATTAAGCGCCTTTAAAAGTACATGTACCCCTTTCTTCCTCTCTAATCTGCCTATAAAAAGAATCCTAATATCATCAAGAGAACTAAGATGTTTATACTTAAAAACTTTAGTATCAATACCATTAGGTATAATACTGTATTTGAACGAGAAATATCTTTTCATTGAAATAGCTGCTTCCTCAGAAACAGCTATAACACCATGAATCTTTTTTATATATTTTTGAAGAGGCCTTTTTAACATAAACAATGGAATACTCTTTTTAAATCCTGCATGAAATGTAAATATATTTACACTATTTGAATATTTTAATGCTAATAAGGGTAAAGTAGGTGATAAGGCACCATGGATATGAATAATATCCCATTTAGAGCGAACAACCTGTTTTACCGTAGACAATATAAAAGGAGAGAAGCTAAAGCGAGAGATTGAATAGTTTAAAGGAAATGGCAATGAGCGGCCTGCCCGAATTGCTCCTTCCCCCTTTCCCCCTGTGAGTATTTCAACTGTATGCCCGCTTTTTATGAGTTCTTTTCTTAAATGAAAAACATGTTCAGCAACACCACCTACTGCATGTGGATAGAAATATTCACTTACTAAGAGGACTCTCATTCACTATTTGTAAGCCTGGAGCCCTCTTTTTAAAATTTCTATTGCTTCTTTTAACCTATCTTCTTTTAATACGTACGCGATTCTTACTTCATCTCTCCCTGCTCCTTTAGTTGCATAAAATCCATTAGCAGGAGAAAGCATAACAGTTTTTCCATTATAACTGTAATCCTTAAGCAAAAATTTTATAAAATCTTCACTGTCTGCTACTGGTAATTTAACAATAGCATAAAAAGCCCCTTCGGGGGTATATGATTCCACACCTGGAATAGTCTTAAGCCCTTCAATTAATACATCCCTTCTCTTTCTATATTCCTCAATCATACTATCCATAAATTTATACATGTGCTTAAAAGCAGAAACAGCCGCATATTGCTCTATAGTAGGAGGACAAAGCCTTGCCTGAGCGAACTTAAGACTGGCAGACATGATATCTTTATTTCGCGATATGAAATAACCGATTCGAGCTCCACATGCTGAGAATCTCTTGGATATACTATCAACAACAATAACCCTATCCTCTATTTCAGGAAGACTCAAGGCACTGGTGGGAGGTACATCCATATAGTTAAACTCCCTATACACCTCATCAGAAATTAAATAAAGACCATGTTCCTTAACAAGCTTTTGTATAATAAACATTTCCTCTGGAGTAAAAATAGTACCAGTTGGATTGTTAGGACTGCATATAATAATTCCTCTGGTTTTATCTGTAACGTATGATTCAATAGTATCATAAGACGGAAGATGAAATCCATTTTCCCTGCTTAAAGTTATTGGGGTCAACCTTACACCAGCCTCTGTTGCAAAACCATTATAATTGGTGTAGAAAGGTTCAAAGATTAGAAATTCATCCCCGTAATCAGCAATTGTCATAAATGCAAATATAATCGCTTCACTTCCTCCTGTTGTAATCCATACATTATCAAGCTCTATATCAATATTATAGGACTTTAAGTAATCAACTACTGCCAACCTTAATTCTACTATCCCGCCTGACGGACCATACTTTAATACCTTTTCATTAAATGTTTTCAAAGTAGTAAAAAAATATTCAGGGGTTTCAATGTCAGGTTGACCTATATTCAAATGAAGCACTTCTATTCCCTTTTTCCTGGCTTCGTCCGCAAAAGGGGCAAGTCTCCTTATGGGAGAAG
>JALVRC010000166.1:0-2354 GCA_027025255.1 Caldifarciminota bacterium | reverse complement strand
TATCTGCTCTTTTTGAAAGTTTCATATTTTACCTCTTAGAATGCTTTTTTTTATTTAGGCCCTTCATTATAAGATTCACCCTTCCAAGCTTATCAATTTCAAGAACCTCAACCTCAACCTTATCACCAACTTTCAAATAATCCTCAACATTCTTAACCCGTTCATTTGATATCTTGGATATATGCAAAAGACCTTCTTTGCCCGGTAATATCTCAACAAAAGCACCGAAACTTGTAATTCTTTTAACAGTACCAGTGTAAACAACGCCAATTTCCACTTCAGCAATGATATCTTTAACCATCTGTACAGCCAGAGATACTTTTTCGTCATCAGTTCCAGATACAATAACCTTTGATTCCTTATCATCTATTTCAATCTCTGTTTGAGTCTTTTCTATTATAGACTTAATAACTCTTCCTCCAGGACCAATAACGTCTCCTATCTTTGTTCTCGGTATGTAAAATACGCTTATCTTTGGTGCATATTTACTTAACTTCTTCCTTGGTTCACTTATTGTTCTTTGCATTATATTAAGTATCTTAAGACGAGCACTGTATGCCCTTTCAAGAATCTCTTTTATCATGTCTATATCTATACTATCAATCTTTAAATCAAGTTGTATACCTGTTATACCGTCTGTTGTACCAGCTACCTTAAAATCCATATCACCGTAGTGATCCTCATCTCCAAGTATATCTGTAAGCAACACATACTCCTTACCTTCCTTGATAAGACCAATAGATATCCCTGCAACAGGCTTCTTGATTGGGACTCCGGCATCCATTAGAGACAGAGAAGCACCACACACAGAAGCCATAGAAGAAGAACCATTAGATTCAAGAATATTTGAAATAATCCTTATTGTATAAGGAAATTCTCCATCATCAGGTAATACTGGTTCTACTGAACGTTCTGCAAGATGGCCATGCCCTATCTCTCTTCGTGAAGGCCCTCTCATTGGCTTAACCTCATTTGTGGAAAACGGTGGAAAATTATAATGCAGCATAAAACTCTTATAAAGTTCCTTCTCAACATCATCAACCAGCTGTTCATCACCTTTAGTGCCTAAAGTTGCAACAGCAAGAGATTGTGTCTCACCTCTTGTAAAAAGTGCTGAGCCATGAGTACGGGGCAATAGACCTACTTCACAGCTAATAGGCCTTATCTCCTCAACTGTTCTTCCATCAATTCTCGTACCTTCTTTTAGAATCTTTTCTCTTATTATCTGTTTAACAAACTTATCAAATACTATATCAATTTTAGCTTCCTGGTCAGAGAATTTTTCATCCATAGCCTCATGAATCTTCTCTCTTATAGTTTCAAGAGCTATTCTGCGTTCTTGTTTGACAAATATGTTTAAGGCATCCTTCATATCATTGATGTAAGATTCTACCTCACTCTCTATAGAGGTAAAATCAACCTGAGGAATAGAAATCTTTTCCTTGCTATCTTCCATTAACTCTTCCTGTAATGATATAATCTTCCTTATCTCAGTATGAGCCAGCTCAATAGCCTCAAGCATAAGTTCGTTGGGAATTTCCCTGCTACCACCCTCCATCATAATAACACCGTCTTTCTTCCCTGCTACAACAAGATTTAAAGAAGAAACTTCTTGTTCATCTATAGTTGGATTAATTTTTAAGCTGCCATCAATCAATCCTACTCTAACTGCTCCAATTGGACCGTTAAATGGAATTTCAGAAAGTCCAAGAGCAATACTTGCTCCATTTATCCCCAATACATCAGCCTCATTTATAAGATCACTGGAAAGTAAAAATCCTATTATCTGGACTTCCTGATGGAAATTATCAGGGAATAAAGGTCTGATACTTCTATCTATTAAACGAGCAACAAGTATCTCTCTTTCTTTTGGCCTTCCTTCCCTTTTGAAAAAACCTCCTGGAATCTTACCGGCAGCTGCAAAAAATTCTCTATAATCAACTGTAAGAGGCATAAAATCTATATCCTCTCTAATTTCCTTACTATAACATGCTGTTACAAGAACACGCGTATCTCCGTACCCAACAACAACACTCCCATCTGCCTGCTTTGCAAGCTTACCACTCTCTATTGTAAGCTCACGCCCGCCAACTTCTATAGATTTATTTATCATTTAACAAAACCACCTCTTAATTTTAGCTCTTTTAAAAGCTTTAAATAATTTTTATTATCGTATTTAAACAGATACTTCAAGTGTTTACGACGTTTATTAACCATTTGAATAAGACCTCTTCTTGAATGATGATCCTTTTTATGGCTTTCTAAATGCTGACTCAATCTGTTAATCCTCTCAGTTAATAAAGCAACCTGTACAACACTTGAACCAGTATCGCTTTCTTTAATTTTGAATTTAT
>JALVRC010000165.1 GCA_027025255.1 Caldifarciminota bacterium | reverse complement strand
CCTTAAAAAATATCCTTTACCTTATTAATAAATTTTTCAAGAATTACCTTGACATAGCTTAGATTGGTTTTCTTTCCCATCATAAGAATAATTATATAATTCTTATCCTCTATCCTCTGTATGACAGTATTGAACTCTTCCATTTCTATATATAATATATCAACATTATCCGAGGGATCTATCAAACCAACAGTTTTGAAAAAAGACAGGTAAATGTTAGTATAAAAAGCTGAAATCACCTCTGACTCCCATTTTTCGTTCTGAATATAAAATGCAGCAGGAACTCCATTAAAATCGCTCACAACAATAGCTTCTATATCTCTGATTTTCGCTATGATGTTTTTTAATAACTTCTCAAAGGCTTCTCCTGAGATTTTTGTCATAAACTAAACAAACCTTTCTAAAATGGTTTCAAGGTTTTTTAAACGCTCAACTGATACGCTTTCACCGCACTCCAGAATATTCTCCATTGCTATCATCAGAAAAAGTTCTCCTTTCAACAAAGGATCAAAAACAAAAATAAAGTTACTGCTTGTTATAACAAATTCCTTCAAATCACCCGCCTTCATAAGATTTAACATTCTTAAGACTGATTTGTAAATCTCAGTGGAAGAAGCTGCATTTATATCAAAATCTAAAAGTTTTTTATCACTGTTATCTTTAACATAGCTGCTAATAAGCATGCCTGATTTACTCTCTACAATAAAAACACTATGTATGGTTTTCAACTCGTGTGCTATTTCTTTTAAAACTATAGAAAGACGTTCACTAAGACCTGGCATTTTCCCTCCTTAAAAATGAATAGGTTAAAAATAAATGCCCTTTGCAATTAGTAAGTAAAAATTCTCTATTTAAACTCATCTGGGTTAATTCCATATTTTTTGAAAAGTAGATAAAGATTCTTTCTATCTTTTCCTGAAAGTTTACTCGCCTTACTCACGTTTCCTTTAACCAGAGTCAAAAGATTTACTAAATAATCCTTTTCAAATTTTTCTTTTGCTTGTTTTAGTCCCTGTAAACTTGAGATTACAATTTCATCATTAAATATATCCTTAACAGTTAGAGTGTCCTTCTGAGACAATAAAATTGCGCTTTCAAGTCTATGTTTCAGTTCCCTTATATTCCCGGGCCAGGAATAATTTACCATATTCTCAAGAACAGACTCATCTATAACACAATTCTTTCCGTATTTAGCATTAAAATATCTAATAAAATGTTGAGCAAGAGGTATTATATCTTTTTTTCTTTTTCTTAAGGGAGGTATAACTATCCGAACAACTGAAAGCCTATAAAATAAATCTTCCCTGAACTCCTCCTCATTTATTAAATGCTCCAATTTTTTGTTAGTTGCAGTAATAATCCTTAAATCTATCTTTTTTTCCTTAACTCCTCCAACAGGCCTGACAATAAACGTATCCAAAAACCTCAAGAGTTTAACCTGAAAAGAAAGCGGTATTTCTCCTATTTCATCAAGAAATAATGTTCCCTTATCAGCAAGTTCTAAAAGACCTTTTGTAGTCTCTATCGCTCCGGTAAAAGCTCCTTTCCTATGCCCGAATAATTCCGATTCAAAAAGGTCCTTTGGAACAGCAGCACAATGCACCGGGACAAAGTCTCCCTGTCTTTTACTAACTTTATGTATAAGTCTTGCGACAATTTCTTTTCCCACACCTGTTTCTCCCAGAAGCATTATACTGGCATCTGTTTTTGCAATAATCTCAACAGTATTTAATATGTCTCTCATAGCCCTGCTTTCTGCAATAATTTTGTTTTCATTATCTTTGCCATCAGTATCAACCTTCTTAACCCTTAAGGCAACTTTAACCTTCTTAACAAGCTCATCAATATCAAAAGGCTTCTGTATATAATCAAAAGCTCCCTCCTTTACCATATCAACAGCATCTCTAATAGTTCCATACGCAGTTATAAGAATAACAGGGATTTTAACAAAGTGTTCTTTTATATAACCCAACAACTCTCTTCCATTCAATTCAGGCATTATAATATCACTTATTACAAGATCTACTTTATTAGAATTAAGCATCTGTTTAGCCTCTTCACCATTATCTGCGATCAAGGTAGAAAAGCCTTCCTCGTGTAAAAGGGTCTCAAGCAAAGTACTAATTTCTTTATTATCATCAACAATTAATATTCTCTCAGGCATATCTTTACCTCTGTTCCTTTAAATTTTTCAGACTTAACGTTTATACAACCGTTTAATAAATTGACAATTTCCTTAACAATAACCATTCCCAATCCAGTACCACCCTTACCTTTACTAACAAAAGGTGTAAACAAGAATTTCATTCTCTCTTCATCCATTCCTTCCCCTGTATCTTTAACAGAAAAATAGAAGTACCCCTCTTCTTCGGGAATTTCACTCTTTATATGTATACTACCTCCTGGTTTATTATACTTTATAGCGTTATCCAGAAGGATTATAAGTACTTCTCTTAAAAGCAACCTATCAGAAAACAGAGATATGTGTGATACATCTTTATATATTACAATTTCTCTTTCATGTGCCTGTTTACTTAAAATTTCTACGACTTCTTCTACAAGTTCATCCCAATAAAAAGGTTGCTTTATGGGTCTAATCTTTCCCTCTCCGAGACGAGAATAATACAAGAATCTTTCAATCATCTGTACTATGCAATCAACATCCTTTAAAATAATCCCGAGTTTTTCTTCTTCTCTGTATTTTCTGTTTAAAATCTGTGTATAGCCTTTTATCGTAGTAAGAGGGGTCTTAAGTTGATGTGCAATCCAATCAAGCACATTTTGCTTCTCCTGCTTTAAACGTTTTACAGTTGTAATATCAATTACAACTGCACGTTTCTTTGTCCCAAAAGATAAGATATTAATATAAAAAGTATACCCTTTTATGTCAATCTCTTTCCTTAAATTGGTATTGCTTAAAAGTATTTCCTTTAACCCGATAACTTTTTCAAAAAACATCTGTAACTTTTTATTAATAATAGTAAAAACATTATTTTCTATCTCACAAACACCAATTTCTGCATTACCAATAATATTCTCCATCAATGAATGTCTTGCTATTAACGTATCAATAATAAATCCTATCATAGTAATACCAGTATCAAGATTGTCAGGAATCTTAATATCTATAAGCCCATAATCATTCTTAAATCTTCTTACCTCTCTTTTCAAAAGATTAAACGACGAGAGGGAACGAAGAAAGAAGTTGCCTATAACCAGGAAAAAAGAACTGTAGAACCAACTACTTATATTAATTTTTATATAGAATATATAACATAAAACGTACAAGACCAAAGGGATTAAAGGAAAAACAAGAACAATGAAAGACTTTTCCATACTTAAAAACATGACAGAAAAAGCAGCCACTAAAACAATAATAAACGTTATAATGGTTAAATTAACCACCCTAAAACCCTTAAGAGAAATCAAAGAGGTAAAAGCCTTTATTATAATTCTTCCTCCGGAATAATCCTTACCATCAGGTAGTTTATAAAAAGGCTCTAAGCCTTTTGCCACATTCCCGATAAAATAAATATCCGCCTGAGGAAGCTTATAGCCCTTTTTAAAAAGCTTAACAAAGGAAACCTCCTCTGTATTATCTACCAATGAAAAATCAGGGTAAAAAAAGCCATTATATACTGGCAATTTTTTCTTGTTTAATTGAACAAAATCCCTACCAATACTAACATCAGAATTTGTATAAAGTTGAACTACTTTTAGCAAAAATGCGTCTCTTCCATATATCTTTAAGGGAACCTTCCTTACAAACATATCTCTGTCAACAAAAACCTTACTAATTCCATTAGCTATATCATAAACAGGTTTTTTGTTAACCAGACTCCCTACAACAGCTCTTTTACGTCTTAAGATACTATTCAAGACGCTATCCATAATATAATGCCTATCGCTTTCAGTAAAAAATATGTCAATTGCAACCGGTTTATTCTCCGGAATCTTTTTAAGAACCTCTATAAAATAGTAACGATCAAAAGGATACCTACCAAGAACAGACAGAGTTTTTTCATCAATAGTAATGTATACAATATGTGGAGATTTGACCTTGACTTTTTTAACATTAATCAACGCTTGTTCTAAATATCGTTCTACAGTCTTTTCAGGATTCATAAGCTTAAAAAAAACAAAACTTACACCTACCAAAAAAGCATTTATTATCCCCTGGAAAAGACTTCTTTTCATATGTTATTTTTTCTTATTTAACACAACATCAACAACTGTGTCTTTTGATAAATATAATTTTTTTTCAAGAGAGTATGGACCTTGTCCATAGACAAACGTATATTTCCCCTTCTTAAGCTTTATATAATATAATCCATTGCTTGGGTTAGAATAAATAATCTTCTTACCTATCCGTATTGGTATTGAAACTGGTAAATAATCATAACTTACTACCTTTCCTTTAAACTCCAATAAAGGCTCCTCTTTATACCCTAACTCAACAGTCATAAAATTTATAATATTTCTATTCACAACTGAAAAATCTCCTTTCAATACAACATAAAAAGGACTGAATAATGAAATATAGTACTCCGCTATTGGCATATTCAAATCATATATAAAATATATACCAGTACGAATCAATCCTGTTTTTAAAATCCCGAATTTAACAACTGGAGAACGAACCCCTGCTAAAGAGTATCTATATCCCAAACTCACATCAGATTTAAAACCTCTATAAACCATACTTTTTTGAGCTCTTATATAGAAAGATAAACCATTTCCACGCTGCAGCACAAATTTCCTGTTATGTAATGGAATCGTTAAATCTGAAGCTAATCTTAAACTATGAGAAAAAGCGTATGACAAATTTATCTCCCCATCTCCTATTCCAATATTAAACACACTATCAGGATTATCAAACATCAATGATTGTTTTAACCCTAACCTGTATCTTAAAATATCGAAATATACAAAACCTGTAATAGCTACGTTGTGCCAGGTATTAAAATCGCCATCATTCATATGATCAGCACCTATAATCTCTCCCCCACCAATAATACCTGCATGCAAAATAGAAAAAATAATATTTATCATTTCTTTCTCCTCTTAACAATAATCTTTTTTACAACTGTATATTTACTTTCTAAGCCAATTGAGTCAAAAACAGATGCACGAAAATAGTATATCCCCTCTTTAAACCCGGGATATATTGTATTATCCTTCTTTTTAAGTATAATTAAGGGAGAAACAAATAAACTATCTAAAGAAAATTCAAAATTATAGTAAAGTGCCTTAGGAGAGTTCAATTCTACTGGTTGTCTGGAAAGCATTCCCTGTTCAATATAAAAAGTATCCGCAACCCTTATCTCTGGCGATGCAGGCAACGCATATACATTAAAACTGTCATTAGAAATAACAAGCCCCTGTCCTGCATCAAGAGAAATATCTTTATAGGTCAATTCTCCTTCCTTAAGAGAAAATCTTGTTGTTGTGTCTGATGAAAAGGTAACTATTGACCCTCTAATACCTGCTATTCCAAATCCTCCCTTAAGAATAACATCCTTTTTGCTATCTTTTGAAAAAAGTTTCATTTCTCCTTTTTTAAGCTTAATAACACCTATTGGCTTATTATTAGACAAAAAAATATGCTCAAGCACAACTGTTGTTAAAGGACCAACAAGAAACTTAAAAACATTACCTGATTGAAATACACATAAAGATGAGTCTTCTGTTTTTAGGGTATCGTATAAGAATTTATATGTTCTCTCACCATTAACAATCTTTTTCCTATTAAGCAAGCATAATCCCTTCAAATAAATTAGATGAAAAATAAGTTCCTGATATTCTTCTATTTGTGCTGTTACAATCCGCTGAGGGATACCATTTTTATTATATTTTTCTCCCATAGGAATTAAAATTAATCTTTGTTTTTCCAATTTATACCTGTTTATCATACTGCTTGAAACAGTCTCAAGCCTTTTTTTTGATAATTCGTAATTCCTTAAATTGTTTCCAACTGTATCAGCATAGCCTCTTAATACAACGTTTAAATTATTAAATAGCAAAAGACTTAGAGCAACACTGTCAATAGAAAATTCCGCATCTTTATAAACAGTGGACGCACCGGTTTTAAAAATAGCAATAGGGACTTCTTTACCTGTAAAAAAAGAAAAAAACAAGAACAACACCATTATACCCACTCCTCCATTTTATAAAAATTGGGGCAGCTATGCTGCCCCAATAAAAATAGCCTATCTTTCATTTAAAACCTTAAACTCCACTCTTCTGTTCTTCTGTCTACCTTCCTTAGTTGCGTTTGTGGCGACTGGCTTTGATTCTCCGTAACCTTTTGTCAAAAGTCTCGTAGGATCTATTCCGCGTTTCTCAACAAGATACTGTTTTACAGATTTTGCCCTGTTTTCTGATAAGATTTGATTACTTCTTGCTGAACCTCTTGAATCTGTATGCCCGGCTATCTCCATACTAATGTTTGGATTTTCCTTAAGTATCCTTGCAACCTGATCAATAATTGGATAGGACTCAGGTAATAGCTTTGAACTTCCTGTCTCAAAGAGAATATTATCGAACGAAAGCTTCATTCCCTTTTTAACAAGCGTTATACTCAATTCTTTTTTCTCACCGGCTACTACCTTTACTTTGGATTTTTTGCCTATGTAACCTTCTTTTGTTAAATCAACAGCATACTCATCCGGATACAACTCAAATCTGACATAACCATTATTATCACTGCGAGCTTCTTTCCCTGCTATCTTTACATTAACCCCTGGAAGAGGTTTCTTTGTCTTTTCGTCCTTCACAACAAATACAACTTCTACAGGAAGAAGCTTTAATGTATATGTCAACTCAAGATCCTTTTTATCCTTTACAGTAAAATCTTTACTAATTGTACTATAACCCTTCAATGAAGCCAATCCGCGGTAAGTACCAGGGAAAATGTTAAGACTTGCGATTCCATTAGTTTGGGTCTTAACTGACTTAACATCTTCATTCAATTTTGTATCTTTAATAACAATGCTTGCATTTTTCAAAAGATTGCCTCTATCATCTTTTACCTTTATTGTCAATGTAACAGGGGTCCTCTCTGGTTTAACCCATTTTTCAGGGGTAGAATAACCAAATCCTATACTGGCATCACCAGTATATCTTCCACCTCCTGGGGTACTCAACTTAGCAGCCTCACTGAGTGCTAAATCCTGGGAGTAAAATAGTTTGAATCCGAAAACATCAACCATAATACCGGGAGTAAAATACTGTTTATCTCCAAACAATAATACCTCAACAAAAGGCTTAAAAAAGAATATCTTAGGCTGAACACCAATCTTTATTGGCATATAATCTGTTTTAGAGCTGTAGCCTGCATTTAAAAGAACATCAAAATATTCACTCTTTATACTGAAAAGTCCATGCAGACCAAAACCTAAATCTCTCGCAGTAGCCATACTATCCGGGATAGCCTGACTTCTAAGCATCGGTAAAATAATCTCTGGCATCAAAGCAGCATTTATAGTAATTGGCCATAACATTTTAGAATAGGAAAATTTAACCCTTAGCTCTGTATCATACATCCCATGCATTGCAATAGAATCCTGGGGATTAGAACCAAGATGAGCTAAGTCAGGATATGTATAATAATATCCTTGAGCCAAACCAATTTCCAGGTAGTTAAATGGTGTATATGCTACGTTAAATCTTGGTATGGCTTTCTGCCATGTCGCACCCTTACCATCATTCATATGATCTGCACCATTATATATTCCAGCCCAGTTTATCTCTATACAATAACCCTGCTCACCGTAAGTAGCAGCATCATACGTTCTCAATATTCCTTTCATCCCTCCAATCGCTGCATAGTTTACAGAAAGAAGAGAAGCTATCAGTACTACTATTTTTCTCATTTTAAAACCTCCTTTTTTCTTTTTTGTTATTTATATAGCAATAAATTTCCATTTATTTAAATCCCTCTATTGCCCGTTTTCAGGCACAAAACTATAATAGAGTGTGGCATTTTGCCACACTCTATTATACAAAAAAAAACGCTTTTGTCAAGTATCTTTTCTTTCGCTCTTTTTTTACTTGACAAAACATGTGCCATATATATAATAACCAAAGGAGGAGTATATGATATATGTTATGTTTTTAACTGTATTAAATATTAAATATTCCTTTCTTAAAGAGGAAAATTTTACAAAGATAATTGTAGATAATGCTTTCTATACTGGCAAAAAAGGTATGCCTATACTTCCAGTAATACCTATAAGATGTCAGACACTCTCTATAATTGATTCTTTTGACGTTAAAACCAATCCCATTACTCCTTCATACGGCGCTTACCCCCTTATTAAAAACGCACCTGTTGGCAACATAGAAATGAACCCTGCATTTTACCACAACTATCCGTCTGAACCAATTAAATACGCAGGAAAGAATGAATTTATATTTTATCCTGTTAAAGTAATTTCAACTGACAGCATCAGAATATATACAAAAATAAATATTTACCCTCTGAATACGCCATTAAGCAAAGACACCACAGTATATGATTATATTATAATCACACCTGACGCATTTAAAGCAGCTTTTGAAAAACTTGCATCGTGGAGACAAAGGCAGGGCATGAAAACAAAAATAATAATCTATGAAAATGCAATCCTAAATCAACAAGGAAGAGATAATGCAGAAAAACTAAGAAATTACATAAAAAATATATATGAACAATGGCATTTCAAATATCTACTTCTTGGAGGAGATGTTGACTTTATTCCTGTAAGGAAAGCCTATGCAATGACAAGCAGGGCTCATTACCACCAAAGAGAAGATTCAATACCTGCAGATCTCTATTATTCTGACCTTTCAGGTTCATGGGATGAAAACAATA
The DNA here is from genome assembly GCA_027025255.1 of Caldifarciminota bacterium. GTDB lineage: Bacteria > Hydrothermota > Tepidihabitantia > B3-TA06 > JALVRC01 > JALVRC01. The sequence goes on along the minus strand of JALVRC010000165.1, from coordinate 16,486 downwards.
ACAATGTATTCGGAGAGATAGATGATAACGTTGATCTCTATCCGGACATTGTTGTTGGCCGTGCACCTGTTAATAGCATACAGCAATCAGAAAAATTTGTTCAAAAAATTATAGCATATGAAAGCGCTAAAGATAAGACATATTTTGAAAATCTCCTTTTCTCAGCAATGGTTCTCTGGAACAATCCTTTTACAGATGGCGGAATTGCAAAAGATATGATTGATGACCATTGCGTACCAAATGACTATGAAGTAACCAAGCTATATCAATCTAAAGGCAACGGCAATAGAGAGAACTTTATAAATGAAATTAAAAAAGGCAAGGGATTTATAAACAACAATGCACATGGATGGATCAATGAATTTGGGCTTGGAGAAATATACTTTAAAAATGAAGATGCTGACATACTCACAAATGAAGACTATGGCATTATGTATTCAATTGGTTGTTGGACAGGTGCATTTGACTTTGACTGCATTGCAGAACATATGGTACTTTCTAATGGGGGGGTTGTTGCATATATAGGCAATTCAAGTTATGGTTGGGGCTCACCTGGGAATCCCGGATTTGGGTATTCAGATGTAATTGATGAACATTTTTATGATATTCTCTATAATGATACATTAATGCGCCTGGGCGATATTTTTGCTTTAACAAAAGAGTATTTTGTTCCTCTTTCGCGCGATACGAATGTGTTCAGATGGCATCAGTATGAACTTAATCTTATCGGAGATCCAGCTTTAAAAGTCTATACAGCAAAACCCTTTGATATTAATATTTATGCACCTGACAGTGTAATGCTTAACGACAGCTTTAAAATCTTTACACGCCATGACTCAACTCCAATAAAATCTATGATTAGCATTATTCAACATGACAGCCTCCTTTTCAGGTGTTATACAGATAAAAATGGCTATATTAAACTAATGATAGAAGAGCTTGAACCTGATACATTCTTTATCTACGCACATTCAAGAAAATCGAGGATTGACAGTTTCCCATGCTATGCTCTAACCAATGGTGCGTATTACAAAGCTATTCATATCTCATATAAGAAGAAAGATGGGAGCAAATGCTTACCTAATGATACTGTTATGCTCTCCTTCTATATCAAAAATACAGGAACAGACACAATCCGGGCAAATAAAATAACAATTGAATCTTCTTCTTTAAACATCTCACTACTTAAAAACACTTTAAAGATTGACAACCTACCAGCCCCTGGTGATTCTATGTATGTTGAAGGGTTTAGCATTCTTTTAAAGAACAAAAAACCAGAGAATGCCCTTATTAACATTGGTATATGGGGATTTTATAATCTTATAGAAAAGAGATACAAAACCAGTACTCTTTTACACCCTGATGCTGGGTGGGTTAAGCTCACAGACTATTCTCTAAAAGCCGCTCCCCTGCCAGGGAAAGCAACTACCCTGTTACTAACTCTATATAACCCAGGATTTGGTGAAGCGAAAAACATACAAATAATACCAGAAGCAGTTGAAAATCTTTCCTGTGAGGCATTAGAAAGCTCCAGTATTGCAATGCATGACACAGTTATAGTAAAACTAAATATTAATGTATCGCCAGATGCTGATACAGGCCACTATTTCTACCTTCCTTTAAATATCCACTCAGAATACTACTCATACATGGATACTGTTAAATTTGTTGCTGCAAATACTGGATTTAGTGAAGATTTTGAGAACGGACTGAGCCGATGGAATATAAGTATAGTTGAAGGAGATATATCCTGGGATATTACAGATAGTCTATGTCACTCATCAAAACATGCACTTAGCTTTGCAAGCAAAGAAAATGATGGAAATCATATTCACGGCATCATTGAGTCTCAGTACTTTTACCTGCCTAAATCACTGAGTATATCTATGTGGATCAGGTATCAATTTGTTACCTATGGAACAGAAGGAACCTATATTATTCTCCTTAACGATAAGAAAGCTGATACAATAGGATTTATTGGAGCTGGAGGGGCTTTAAATCTTCCTATATTCTCAGATTGGGGAAAAATGACATTTCACACGTACAAGTTTATGCCCGGAGACAGAGTTAAATTGAAGATAAGCTTTGTATCAAAAGATGGAATGTTTAAAGGGCATGGTATATATATTGATGATATAAATACTACTTCTTATACCGGTGTAGAAGAAGAGAAAAAGCCACCGTTAAAAAACATAGAACTCCTTACCCCTTCAATTGGGAAAAGCTTTATTTTAGAATTAAACATTCAAAACCCTACAACTATAAAAATGGAAATTTTTAATGCCACTGGAGCAAAAATTAAAAGTAAAAAGTTAACAAACATAACAAAAGGCATTTATAGGCTTTGGTGGAACGGCGAAGATGACAATGGAACACAGGTTGAAAATGGTGTATATTTTATAAAGATTTCCTTCGGGAATAATAAGTATAGTAAAAAAATAATCCTTTTAAAATAGGAGGTTTAATGCCACATAAAATTGCAGTTCTTCCTGGAGATGGCGTAGGAAAGGAAGTAATAGAAGCAGCAATGATTGTTTTAGAAAAAGTAGGATTTAAAGCAACTTATGAATATGGTGATATTGGCTGGGAATTCTGGAAAAAAGAAGGAGACCCTTTACCCAAAAGAACAATTGAACTATTGAAAAACTCCTCGGCAGCACTATTTGGGGCTATAACATCTAAACCCAAGGAAGAAGCGGAAAAAGAGCTCATTCCTGCCCTTCAGAACAAAGGCTTAATTTATAGAAGCCCAATTGTACGATTACGTCAGATATTTGATCTGTATGCTAATATCAGACCTTGTAAAGCATACAAAGGAAACCCTTTAAATTATAAAGACAACATAGACCTTGTTGTATTCAGAGAAAATACAGAGGGGCTGTATGCAGGAGTTGAGTTTTATCCCATACCTGAAGAATTAAGAAAGACCCTTGACAAACATCCAAACATGCGGAAATTTAAAGACATGAACAATGAAGAGATATCAATAAGTACAAGGATATTTACAAAAAAGGGATGTAAACGTATAGTAAAGGCTGCATTTGAGTATGCAAAAAATAATGGAAGACGTTCTGTTACTATTGTTGAAAAACCCAATGTAATAAGAGAAACGTCCGGAATGATGGTGCGCGAGGCAAGAGAAATAAGCAAAGAGTATCCTGAGATAGAATATATGGAAGCAAATGTTGATGCAATGGCGATGTGGCTTGTAAAAAACCCAGAGAAATATGATGTATTGGTATCATCAAATATGTTTGGAGACATTATAAGCGATCTCTCAGCCCAGCTGGTAGGAGGATTGGGATTTGCTTCCAGTGGAAATGTAGGAAAAGATTTTGCTGTTTTTGAACCCACACATGGTTCTGCACCTAAATATGCTGGTTTATATAAGGTTAATCCTGTTGCAATGATACTGGCATCTGCTCTAATGCTCGAATTCTTAGGAGAACAGGATAAGAAACAGGCTATAGAAAAGGCTGTAGGGAAAGTTATAGCAGAAAAAAAAGTAAGGACTTACGATCTTGGCGGCACAAATACAACCTTAGAAATGGCAAATGCAATTGCTCAGGCCATTGATTAAGTTGTGTGGGACTCATATTATTTTCTCTGTTATATTTTCTTAAGAAAGAAGAAGGATACACATTTAGTAACATAGAAATAAGATATGGCCATGTACATGGCATAGTAAGTATGCCTTTTACTTTCATTAAATATGGGAATTTTTCTCTTTTCTATATTGAGACTGAAGCTCTAAATGATTTGTATGCCCATATAAGTGAAAAAATGTGTATTGTTAGCAACTTATATTGCAAACTTGGCAACAATCTGATATTTCTACGTATTGATACGTCTTTTGCCTTAGCCCAGGAAACTGATATTGGCATAGGTTATAGAATAAACCAGGGCTCCGTTGATATAAACACAAATATGATTGAGATTCCAGCCTTTAGAATGAGCGAGCCTTTAAGCATATATATAAATACAGAATACGAACAAAAACCACTTAATATTAAAACACAAACAACCTATACACCGAATAATTACGAAATTTCTTTCGCTATTTTTAATAACCTTGAAATGCTTAAGGACTTATCTCTTATCACATATATTTCAACAAATCCTCTTACAATAGGTGCAGGATTCAACATATTCTACAAAAAACTCAGCATAGATATTCTATACCACTATGAAAATGACTTGAGCAACTATATAACGCTGGGATTAGGATGGTATCCTTAATAATATCTTTCATTCCTTCATTTGACTGGTATATGGACACTTTAAATACAGCAATCCTTGATTCATTACTAAAAGAGAGGATACAGATAAATAGTGCTGATATTTACACACTTATGTTAATTCCTTCTATTGGCTATACTGAAGCAAAACGTATTGTTAATACACGAGGCTATGCACCTATTAGAAAATTGGAAGACTTAAAAAAAATAGGATTCTCTCAAGAAGAAATAAATATAATTAAACCCTACATTGATCTATCAATACCATCAGTAATAAAAAGACAGCTTACTAAAAGAGTCTATACACAGGCCTATTTATCCGGTGATGATACACTTTTCATTATTCAATCATATCTGCCGTTCCAATATATAACAACCTCAACATCAATAGCTCTCTTCCCTCTTTGTTTCAATGCAGGCATACAAACAAACAGAAACCTTCCTCTTACTCTTGCTTTTGGTGATTATAACCTTCCAGGTACAAATGGACTTATTTTCTCATCAAATTTTAACGAACCAGTCAAATTATCAGGATATTCAAAGTGGAGATTTCTCAGAGGAACTTATGCTGGAACTACATACAAAGATATGAAAGCCGGAATATTCTTCTCCTACAAAAAAAGAAATTGTGAAAAAGACTCTTCAGGAAATGTGGAAAAATTAATTTATGAAGGAAGTTCCAAAGATAAGGTAAGCGAGCTTATAGCAGGATTTAAAACTCAATTAAGAGGATTAAAATACAATCTATATATACTAAAATACAGCTCAAATTTCATCGGTGATAGTGTGTATGATTTTACAGGTAGCAATTTATTTATTCATTCTCTTGGACTTACATTTTTTAATAAATATGTATTCTTAACTGGCGAGGCAGCACAAACAATGCCCTTTTCTTATGCTGTTATTTTAAAAACAGGAACAAGGTATAAAGGCTATAATGCCTCAGTAGGGTTTAAATACTTTAAAGAAGGGTACTTTTCTCCTTATTCTGTGTACTATGGCTTGAAAAATAGAATTCAATGGAAAGCATTTAGCATAAAAACCCGCTATACAATTGGATATTCAAGTATACATATTGAAGGCAGCATAAATACGAAAGAGAACCCTTACCTTACTCTCATGTTAAGAACCATAAAAGAGAAAAGAGGTAGTATGTTTTCTGTAAAGTGGGTTGAAAACAATGAAACGTGCTCAAGGACTGTCTTTACATCGTCATTTGGCAATATTAATCTTACACTTTACACTGGCTCTAAACTTAAAAATATGGATACAACAGCTCTTTACATTATAGCTTCATGTACGTGTACCATAAACAAAGATTTAAATTTCAGAATATATAATGGCTTTGTTTATATAAATAATACCTCTATAATAGCTTATCCTCTGGGAAAAGGGAAAGTCTCCCCCTACAAAACAGTTACGAAAAGTGGATGGGTCGCTAAACTTGATATAAAAATAAATATGTTCAATATAAACTTCAGGTATTTACCTGATACTGGATTTAGTGGAGGTCTAATATGGAAGTTAAAAATGTTTTAAAAGAACTTTTAAGTATGCCTGCCTCACCGTCTGGAGAAGAGGATAAATTGTTAGAAATCATGTTAAATTTGTTTTCTTTAAAGGATGATATAAAATCAAGTACTCCGGGAAGTACTATATTATATAAACAGGAAAATGTTCCTGAGTTTTTTATTGAAGCTCATATTGACCAGGTCTCATTAACCTGTTTAAAAAAAGAGGAGGATAATTTCTTTACATTTAAAAACAACAGTATTAGAGGACAAGGGCTATATGGAATAGAAGTAATATACAATGATAAACACGGAGTAATTACCTCAATTCCACCTCACTTAAAAACAAATACAGAAGAAAAACTCTATATTGATATGGATGAGGATATTCCCTTAGGCGCCTCTATTACATTCTCTCCCCCTGAAATAATAGATAATTATGTTGTAGGGCCTGGATTAGATAATCGTGTAGGGCTCTCAATTGCCCTCTCATTATATATGGAGAATCACAATATAGGTCTTATTCTTACAAAACGCGAAGAAGAAGGACTTCTGGGCGCATTTTCTCTTGCAGTTGAAATTAAAAATGTATTTGTCATTGATGCTACCTATGGTGAAAAAGGGATATATAAGGGTGCTTATACAGAAATAAACAAGGGGCCAGTAATACTTATTGGAGCGTATACAGATAGAATTGCAATGGAACATTTAATAGAAATATCTAAAAACATTCCGTTAAATATACAAATTGAACCTAACTATCCCTATACAGGAACTGATGGTGATGCCTTTATACTCAATGACTCTGATACTTCTGTTGTAATACTTGCATACCCCTTACTTAATATGCACTCAGCCATGGAAGTTGTATCTTTAAAAGATATAGAAGAGCTTTATGTGTTGACTGATGAATTTATAAAGACTACCTATCTATAATCTTTACTACCTTATTACGTGAATTTAAACCTTTTATAATGGAAACAGAGCTTCTGTTTACCTTAAAGAATTTTGCAATAAGCCTTACTATATCCTTATTAGCTTTGCCTTCATGAGCAGGAGATACAGTATACACATGATAAATACCCTGCTTTTTTATAACTGCTTTTTTAGATGATAAAGGATGAGCCCTGATATAAATAATCACATTTGTTTAAAAACATCATCCATCGTATAAAAACCCTTTTCCTTACTGTTAATAAACCTTATTGCCTTAATTGTACCTTCAACAAAAGGCTCACGCGAATAAGCTGTATGAGATAGAACGATCCTTTCGCCAGGACCATTAAAATAAATATAATGCTCTCCAGGTATTGAGCCTGCTCTTATAGCATATATCCCTATCTCTTTATCCTTCCTTAAGCCTTTTCCTTTCCTTCCGTATATTCGCTGATAAGAGCCATATTTGTCAATCTCACTGTAGAGCATTTTTGCTGTTCCACTCGGAGCATCATTTTTTTTATTATGATGAAATTCTACAATATCTATATCGTAGTCGTTTAAAAGCTTTGCTGCTGAACGGACAAGCCTTTTAAGAATATTTATGCCTTGACTCATATTAAAAGAAAGCAAAATAGGCATATTTTTAGAAGCCTTTTTCAACTCAGCAAGATCTTCCTCATTAAAACCTGTTGTACCTATTACCCATGCTGCATTTATTATTTTTATATAATTTAAAGTAGCCTCTGGAGAAGAAAAATCTACAACTACATCAACACGATTTAACTTCTCTCTACTAACATTATTCTCAATATGTTTTCCACATACAACTGTATCAATCGCAAATACAAGCTCCATATCTTTTTCTTTTTTTACTCTATCAACTATTAATCTTCCCATTCTTCCACATGCACCTATAATTCCTAACTTCATAAAAGCCTTGCTTTCATAAGCACTTCTTTCAAGATTCCTACTGTTCCTTCCTGTGCATCATTAAGAGGAGGTCTCACCTTACCTCCTGAAAGCCCTAATATGTTCATTGCTTCCTTAACAGGAATTGGATTAGTCTCTACAAAAAGTGCCTGAATAACAGGAAAAAGATAGTAGTGAAGCTCTTTTGCCTTTTTAATATTTTCTTTCTCAAAAGACCTATACATCTCAGAAATTTTATGCGGCAGGATATTGCTAACAACACTTATCACTCCCTTAGCCCCAAGGGCAAAAGAAGGGAAAGCAAGTAAATCATCTCCTGAAAGTATTGTAAGTCTGTCACCACATAAAAGCTTAAGTTCTGCAATCTGTTTCAGCAGACCACTTGCCTCTTTAATGTACATTGTATGCCTGGAATTATCAACTATAAATTTTACTGTCTCTGGTAATATGTTAACACCTGTCCTTGAAGGAACGTTATATATTATTATTGGTTTTTTTGCCTCTTTATCAACCATAAGGAAATGTCTTCTTAATCCTTCCTGTGGAGGCTTATTATAATAAGGTGTAATAACAAGGCTCGCATCTGCTCCCGCTTCTTCTGCTAAATGAAGCCTCTCAATTGTTTTATAGGTATTATTTGTCCCTACTCCAGCAATCACTGGAATTTTTCCCTTTACACGCTCTACTGTGATTAAAAGTAAATTCTTCCATTCTTCCATGCTTAACGTCGGGCCTTCTCCGGTTGTACCGGCCACTAAAACTCCGCCTATCCCTTCCTTTAACTGAAACTCAAGATTTTGTTTAAACCCCTCAAAATCTATGTTCCCATCTGCGTCAAAAGGAGTTACAAGAGCAGTTATTGCTCCTTTAATCATGTTACCTCCTTTTTTATGAGTTTAACTTCAAGAATCTTTTTTTACCAACCTTAAGAATACCTCTGTCCTTTTTTGAAAAATACTTATCTGAATTTTCAATCCTTTCCTTGTTAAAACTAACTGCCTTCTGCATTATAAGCCTTCTTGCTTCGCTCTTGGACTTAACAAGTCCGGATGAAACAAGTAAATCTACTATGTTTATTTCTTCATTTATATTATATACTTCTACATCTTCGGGTAATTCCTTTCTGGAAAATATTGAAATAAACCTGTCTCTTTCCTGTAATGCAATATCTTGAGAATAGTATTGTTTTACAAGCCTTGTAGCATACTCAAGCTTTATATCCCTTGGATTTTCGTCTGATTTAAGTCTTTTCTCTATATTTTTTAATTCATCCTCTGTAGAATCAATTGTTAGATTAAAATACCTTAAAATAAGATTATCAGGGATACTCATTGCCTTACCAAACATCTGAGAAGGCTTATCTTCAATAGCAATATAGTTACCGTAAGATTTACTCATCTTCCTTACTCCATCCAGTCCTTCTAAAAGAGGCATTAATAGAATTATTTGAGGCTTCTGTTTAAAGTTTCTCTGTAATTGTCTGGCAACCATAAAGTTAAACTTCTGGTCAGTCCCACCAATCTCAATGTCAGCCTTAACCATTACGGAGTCATATCCCTGAAATATAGGATATAAGAATTCATGCAGGTGAATAGGTATCTCATTTTTATATCTTTTTTCAAAATCATCTCTCTCAAGCATACGCGCTACTGTATACATAGAGGTTAAATTGATAATATCCCTTGCTCTAAGAGCATCCAACCATTTACTATTATAGTGTATCTCAACCCTATCCTTTCTAAGAATTCTGAAAACCTGCCTTTCATATCTTTTCATATTTTGCTCTACATCTTCTCTTGTAAGCTGGGGTCTTGTCTTAGATCGTCCAGTAGGATCCCCTATCATTGCTGTAAAATCCCCCACTATGATAACTGCGATATGGCCTAAATCCTGGAGCTGTCTTAACTTTCGTAATCCCACGGTAAAACCTAAGTGAATATCCGGGCCGGAAGCATCTATACCATATTTTACACGTAAAGGTCTATTTAAACTTAATCTCTCTTTTAACTCTTCTTCTGAAATACATTCCTCCACTCCCTTTAAAATTTCGTTTGTATCCATTATATTTCCTCCGTATCATTAGAAACAGCTCCTCTTATACTACTAAAATCTACACCTGCCTCATCCATTACATTCTTACTACAAAAGATTGGCAAATCTTCATTAACCGATATTGCAATCGCATCTGAAGGCCTTACATCTATAGAAATTATCTTTTCGTTTTTCTTCAAAACAAGCTTTGCATAAAAAACACCTTCTTTTACTTCATTTATTATTACTTCTTCCAGTTCTGCATCTAAAGCCTTACTTATAAGAGAAACCACGTCAACAGTTATAGGTCTTTCTATTGTCTTTCTCTCTCTAATATATGTTATAACTGCTGCTTGCATTGGATCAATATAGATAGGAAGCGCATTTACCTTTTCTTCATCCCTTAAGATTATCACATAATCATCTTTAACACTAAATATACCTTCAAACTCAACTGGAATAAAAATTCAGCCTCCCTGTGTATCCTCTTCTTCTTTTATGTCCAGGTGTACTGACGCCTTCACCTCAGGATGAAGCGATAGTTCAATATCATATTGACCTGCTTTTTTCAAAAGATGGTCAAGCTTTATTACATGATGATCTATCTCAATGTTTACGCACTCTTTTATCATATCTGAAATATCATGAGTTGTTACTGCTCCAAAATGTCTACCTTCCTGTGCTGTCTTTAAAGAGAATGTAAGATATAAACCATCAAGCTTTTCTTTCAAAGACAGAGCATGCTCTTTCTCTTTTTCGTACTTTCCACGCCTTTGATACTCAATATCTTTAAAGTGTTTTATCTTTGAAGGAGTTGCTTCAATAGCAATGCCTTGAGGAATTAGAAAGTTTCTTGCATATCCATTCTTTACCTCTTTAATGTCTCCTTTCTTCCCAAGCTTATCAAAATCTTTAATTAAAAGTATCTTCATAATAACTCCTACAACAATGTATAAGGCAAAATACCAAGATTTCTTGCCTGTTTAATAGCCTTTGTCATCATCCTTTGATGTTTGCTGCACAACCCTGTCGCTTTTCTTGGTAAAATTTTCCCACTATCAGTTAAAAATTCCTTAAGAATAGGATCCATAGGATCCAGAGTTTTTACATTTCTTTCACAAAAACTACATTTTCTTGCCACAAAACCTCCTTATATTAAATCTGGGTTTTCTGAGACTTCTTCCTGAGTCTCTTGTTTATCAAGGAATTGAACCCTTCTTGATACAATCTCAACTATATATCTCGTATCTCCTGCCTGAGTTTCATATTTTCTACTCCTTAAATACCCCTCAACAACAACAGCACTACCTTTTGACAACCTATCTGCACATCTATCAGCAAGGTTGTCCCACGCTATAATATTAAAAAAACTTGCCTCTTCTTTAATCTCACCTGAATCTTTATTCTTGGTGTACCTGGAAACAGCTATGGAAAATGAGGCGACAGGAGTACCCTTAGGAGTATATCTTAATTCAGGATCTCTTGTTAATCTTCCACTAACAATGATATAATTAATGTTTGGAATTTTTAAGCAGGCCATTTTAAATCTCCTTAAGTATCATATATCTTAAAATACGCTCATCATGCCTGATATCTTTCCTTATTTTCTCTATAGACAAAGGATCTGCCTCAAAATACAATATATAAAAATTAACCTCTTCCTTCTTTTTAATAGGATGAAATAGGGTCTTTTTTTCTGGAGTCTGCTCTTCTAATATGTTAATTTCATATTTTTTCAGAATTTCTTTAAAATCCTCCTTTAATTTATCCTGAGCCTGTTCTTCCAGATCAGGATTATACATAAGAATACTTTTATATTTCATTTACTCTCCTTTTTGCATTAAATTTATTCATTGCTTTTTCTAAACCGTCATTTACAATAGTTTCAATCGCTTCAACAGCTGTATTTATCATCTGTTCAACTGTTTCCTTCTCTTCAGGTAAAAAATTCTTTAAAACAAAATCTTTTACTAAAGAGTTATTAGATATTGGACCTATACCCAATCTAATCCGAGGGATATCTTCAGTTTCAAGAACGTAGATTATTGAAGAAATTCCTTTATGGCCTCCATCCCCTCCTCTTTTTCTTATACGAATACTGCCAAGGGGCAGATAAAAATCATCGTAAACAACAAGCATTGAAGAAGGAAATCTTGCCTGTATATCTCTACATACAATCCCTGAATTATTCATATAAAGCATTGGCTTTATAAGTCTATGTATATCCCATTTATAAATCAACGCATTCCCTTTTACCGTAGGCCTTAAACCCTTATCTTTTGCAATTCTATCAATAACCATAAACCCTACATTATGCCGCGTATCTCTATACAAAACACCAGGATTGCCCAATCCATATATGTTCATTCCTCACTTGAAGCTTGCTCTTCTCCTTCCTCTTGACCTTCAATCTCTTCTTCTACCTTAGTAGTAACTTCTTCCTTTCTTGGAGATACTATGGATACAATGGTTACATGCTCATCAATTAGAGGTTGAACCTTACCCCATTTGATATCTTTTACATGTAAAGCCTCATCTCTTCCAAGATCTGAAATATCCAGTTCAATAAAAGGAGGAATTTGCTCCAGGCTTCCTTTTACATCTATTTCATATAGATGATGCTCTAATAAACCCCCTTCTTTAACACCCTTTGCTTCTCCAACAATTTTTATTGGAATTGTGTAAGTAATTATCTGGTGTGCATGTACACGTTGAAATTCTATACTTAAATAATCCTGATTAATAGGATTTATCTGAATAGATTTAATAAGAGCCTTATACCTCTTTCTCTTATCCTTTTCGTTTTGAAGTGTAACAATGGGAAAATCATTCTTTATCTCTTTTAAGATATTCTGAAACTCATCTTTCTTTACAGAAAGAGCAGTAGGTTCCTCTCCTTTTCCATATAGGACAGCAGGAATCCTTTTATCTTTTCTTAATTTCCTTGCCACGCCTTTCCCTGTCTCTTCTCTTGGGACAAACGTTAATTTATTTTTTATCATTTTCAACTCCTTTTTAAATTATAAAAAGACTACTGATTGATTCTTCATTATGTATCCGTCTTATTGCCTCACCCATTAAATGAGCGATAGATAAAATAGTGAATTTTTCCGTAATTTTTTCTCTTATTGGAAGAGAATTTGTAACAATTATATTTTCTATGTACGAGTCATTTAGTTTGTCTACAGCATTCCCTGACAAAATTGCATGGGTGGCTATGCACCAGATTGAGACCGCTCCATTCTCTTTTAATACGCGTGATGCCTCCAACAAAGTCCCTCCGGTATCTATAATATCATCAAAAATTATGGCATGTTTACCTTCTACATTACCAACAAGATGAAATGCCTTTGCTTCATTCGCCTTTTCTCTTCTTTTATCTACAATAGCTATTTCAAATTGCCCTATACTTCGTGCAAAATTTCTGGCCTTATTAGCACTACCAATATCAGGAGCTACAACAACAGCATCTTTTATATTAACAGATTTAAGATATTCCACATATACCGGGATTGCATTTAAATTATCTACAGGGATAGAAAAGAAACCCTGTATCTGATCGGCATGTAAATCAAGAGCAAGTACTCTACTGGCCCCGGCTACTGTAAGAAGATCTGCCATAAGCCTTGCTGAAATTGGCACACGTGGTTCATCTTTTCTATCCTGTCTGGCATATCCATAGTACGGAATAACCGCAGTAATACGCCTTGCAGACGCTCTCTTCAATGCATCAATAAATAACAAAAGCTCTATTATATTATCACCAGGTGGAAGTGTAGGTTGAATAATAAATGTGTCAACCCCTCTAACATTCTCTTCTATTTTCACCTTTAATTCTCCATCTCTAAAGCGACTTACTTTACTTCTTCCTGGCTCTATACCCAGATACCTGCATACCTCTTCTCCAAATTCTTTATGTGCACTTCCTACAAAAACCTTTAATTCTTTAATTGCCATTTTAAACCTGGGGCGCGAGGACTCGAACCTCGACACCAGGATCCAAAATCCTGGGTCCTGCCAATTAGACGACGCCCCATCATAAATAAAATCTTGTAATTATCCATTTCCCTTGCTTTAATGCAGGCAAACTATCAAATATTCCGTAAAAACCGGTTCCGCTACCCGTCATCCCTGTTAGTAAAGCACCGAGCTCTTTAAACCTATGCCTTATTTTTTCTGTATCTATAAAATCTTTCACTACCATTTCAAAATCATTAAACACATAATCCTCAAGAATTGAAAACCTCTTTTGAATTAAATACTCAAATATAATTTTACCATAAAATTTACGCTTTGTCAAGGAACTAAGCTTTGTATAAGCTTCTTTTGTTTTAAAAGAAATTTCCGGGAAATACAACAAAACCCATAAATCACTACTAAAATTTCCAAGATGAGTTACTATATCTCCCTTCCCCTCAACAAGTGCTGGCCTTGGTCTTAAAAAATAAACAACATCTGTTCCTATCTCTAAAGCAATCGTTTTTTTTATCTCATACGTAAGATTCGTTTCGTAAATCCCATCAAGAACATTTATTATAAATGCTGCATCAGAAGATCCACCTCCCAGACCATATCCCTGCGGAATATGTTTGTCTATATGAATACTCACACGATCTTTGATATTTGTATACCTAAAAAAAGCATCCGCTGCCCTGTATGCAAGATTCTCTATTCCGGAAGGAATATCTTTTTTATTCACTGTACAGGAGAGTTCTTCTGTATTATTCTCAATTGTTATTGTATCACTTAAGGCCAATGGCATAAAAAGGCTTTCAATATTATGATAACCATCGTTTCTTCTTTCTTTTACATGAAGACCTATATTAATCTTTGATATAGCTTGAAATGTAATCTTCAATAGCTTCTCCTGAATTCTTCATCGTTATTCCAAAGACATTTTCTATAAGCTCTGTACTTAAAGGAGTATAGTAAGGCCTTTTAGCCCCATTCCTTTCAGAAAACCTTATTAATGCCTTTTTCTTTAGAATGCTCTCGCAAATATTAACTATATCTATATATGAAAACGCACCTCGATTAACAAGATGATATATTCCTGAGAGAAAATTATTTAAAATAATATCCAACGCTTTAGCTATATCCAGGATATTTGTTGGAGAACCAATATGATCAGTAAAAACAGTAATTTCCTTATCGGATAATATACTCTTTAGAACATAGGTTATAAAATCATTGCCAGATCCAAAAAGTAAAGATACCCGAAGAATTACAAAATCCTTAAGTGTTTTAACAATTTCTTCTCCTGCAAGTTTAGTAGTGCCGTAATAATTAACAGGAACAGTTTTATCATACTCTCTATAAGGAGTGGTTTTCAAACCATCAAAAACATAATCAGTTGAAAAATATACTAAAGGAATATTTAAATACTCTGCAGCATTCTTAAGATATAGTGTAGCAAGTATATTTTCTCTGTATGCCCTATCTCTGTCCTCTTCACACTTATCAACATTAGTAAAAGCAGCAGTATGAATTATTATATCTGGCTTTTCTTCTATAAAGTAAGCCATTACTTTCTGAAAAAAGGTAAGATCCAGCTCTTTCCTACCAGGATACAGAACTGTGTATCTATCTTTTAAATAATCAACTATTTTACTTCCCAATCTTCCTCTACCACCTGAAATAAATAATTTCATGAATGTCTTCTTATAAGAAAGATTAATCCCCCGATAAGACTGAAAAATGTATTATACAAAAGAAACAAAAGAGAAATTGCAAGAGCTACTTCTTTACCAATCCCAGCACCTGTCAAAAAAGCGATAATACTACCCTCTCTAAGTCCCATGCCTCCAATTGATATAGGAAGCATTGCAATACTATTTACAAGAGGGATAACAAGAAAAAAGAAGAAAACTGTAACGTTACTGTGTCCTGCTACTGTCAACATGATACAAAACCATAAAATGGGTAATAAAAGCTGTATCATAAATGAAAAAAGAAAAGAGAAAAAAAGAGAGAACTTTCTTTTTCTAAAAAGATGAAGACTATCATATAAAGTTCCAAGTTTCTCGCCAATATATGGAACTTTCATAATTAGAGGTAAAAATTTCCTGTATACGGATTTATTTAAGAATATAAAGAAAAACAATAGACTTATTACTACTCCACCAAGCCCTATATATAAATACATATACCTCTTTTCAACAAGAGCATACATTATAGAGGCTGCTAACAAAACGCTAAATAATGCAAGAAACCCGCCCATTCTATCAACAATTACAGTTGACGTAGCCTTAGAAACATTCGCCCTATTCCTGGTATACATAACCCTAAAAACATCACCACCTATTGTTGTTGGTAAAAGATTGTTAAAAAAATATGCTATCATAAAACTATTTACTATATACAAGAGGGGATATTTTATTCCCTGAGCATATAAAAGTATTTGCCAACGAATAATTAACAAAAGAAAGAAAAGAATAAATATAAAAAAAACCCCTACAAGACCCCATATATTTGCTTTTATAATGGTTGCCAAAACAACATTTACATCTATATTCTTCAATATCAAATAAAATAATATTACTGTAATAATTATTCTTCCACTTGTTTTTACTGAAGCTGGGATTTTTTTCCATAATGAAGTGTCTTTATTCTTATCCAATAACGATAAACCTCAAAATGCTCTTTCCACCTTACCCTTTTTTAAACATTTGCTACAAACATATACCTTTTTTACCTCTCCATCCATCCGAACCTTTACTTTATGAAGGTTGGGATAAAATTTTCTTCTGCTTACATTATGAGCATGACTTATTGTATTTCCAAACACTACCTTTTTTCCACAAACTGCACAAGTCTTTGTCATTACTTTTATTCCTC
>JALVRC010000164.1 GCA_027025255.1 Caldifarciminota bacterium | reverse complement strand
TTTATAGGCTTTGTTTTACTTGCATGGAAAATTTTACCTTTACTCACACCGGAGGAGATAAGTGTTAACATCTCCTTCTGGATAATTACCTACACTCTTATGATTGTAATATATCTTGCATCTATATTTTTCTCTGAAAGAATTATTAATATACTGTGGATTATACTGTTCGGAATTTCCACTTATATTCTCA
Source organism: Caldifarciminota bacterium (assembly GCA_027025255.1). GTDB lineage: Bacteria > Hydrothermota > Tepidihabitantia > B3-TA06 > JALVRC01 > JALVRC01. The sequence continues at coordinate 2,906 of JALVRC010000164.1, read as the reverse complement.
TAAAAGGGATACAGCTTGATGACTTTGCTGAAATTTTTAACAATGCAACTATTCTATGTCTTAGTTGCACAGGGATACAATAATGAAAAGATTAATAGTACAAATATTAGCATTCTTAGGAATTAACAGTGATCCTGGACCTCTACTTGAGGCAATAGCAAAAGGGAAAGGCTGGTTTGCCAAACTGGCATTTAATATTAACAAAATTATACCACACACTGCGAAAATAGGCAAAAATGTCTGCATGCCTGCCTTAAACTGCTATTCTTGTCCGGCAGCTGGTACAGCCTGTCCTGTTGGGACTGCTCAACATTTTATATCTGTCGGGCAAACACCTTATTTTGTAGTCGGAACTATGGCTGCTATTGGAGCTGTCGCTGGTAGAATTACCTGTGGTTGGATTTGCCCTTTTGGATGGATACAGGAACTCTTGTACAAGATTAATTCTTTCAAATTCAGGCTGCCAAAATGGTTCGGCTATTTTAAGTATCTTTCTTTGCTTCTTCTGGTTATATTTATTCCCTTTTTCACTCATGAAACATGGTTCTGCAAAGTTTGCCCTGCCGGAACGATTGAAGCAGGAATCCCATGGATACTTATGGATCCCTCCTTAAGACGATTGCTGGGAGAACTTTTTGCATTCAAAATAACAGTACTTATAACATTCATCACTCTCAGTGTTTTTACCAAAAGACCATTCTGTAGATTCTGTCCTCTTGGTGCTTTTTTTGGACTATTCAACAAGCTCAGCTTTTTTAAATTACATGTAGATACAAATAAATGTAACCAATGTGATTTCTGTTATAGAGTTTGCCCCATGGGACTTAAACCGTATGAAAATCCAAATAGTGATGAATGTATAAGATGTCTTGAGTGCACTGATTGTGAACTTATAACATTTAAACCTGCTATAAATATAGAGAAACAACAAATAACCCTTTCTTCAACTAAAAACATCTAATTGCTGAGCGCTGGTATAATTCTTGCTGGAGGCCTGTCAAATAGATACGGGAAGAAAAAAGAATTAGAAAACTTGTGCGGAAAGAATGTAATTAACTTTTCTATTGAAGCTTTCCAAAAAGCAAACATACCTTATGTAGTTGTTCTGGATAAAATCTTCAGAACCACTCTACCTTATAAAAGCACAAAACTTTTTTTAGGATTTGCAAACCCAGGAGAAAAACGTTTTGATTCTATAATGAATGCTATTAATAAACTTTCTGAAGCCTATAAAAATATTGTAATACATGATGGAGCAAGACCCATCATATATGAAGAAGATATTAAACAGGGCATTACACTTCTTAAAAATTACGACGGGGTAATTATTGGATATCCTGCTGTTGACGCCATAAAGATAGTTAAAGGCAATACTGTTATTAAAAATCTTTCCAGAGAGAACGTTTTTATGGTACAAACACCTGAATTCATTAAAAGAGACGTTTTAATGGAAGCTATAAAAAAGATTAATACACCTTATCTTGATGATACAGTATCTATCTTGATTAAGACTGGATATAAAGTCAAATTATTAAGAGGAAAAAGAGATAATATAAAGCTTACATATCCAGAAGATATTTATCTATTAAAAGGCATTCTTAAATGCTAAAAAGAGTTGGGATTATCGGATCAACAGGGACTGTGGGGGGAAAAGGTCTAAGGGTTATAAAAAACAACCCTCATAGATTTTCACTTTCTGGTTTTACAGGCCATTCAAATATAAAAGAAATCCTGAAAATCAAATCTCAATTCCCGGATGCTATTGCAGTGATAACAAATGAAGAAATAAACATCAATGAAAAAGATGTCAAACAAGGATATAAGTACATAAACGACATTATAGAGCAATCAGATATTCTCCTTTTCTCTGCTTCAGGGACAGAAACAGTTGATTATGTACTTACTGCTATAAAAGAGCAAAGACGAGTTGCGCTCTCAACAAAAGAAATTGTTGTAGCATACGGTGAAATCTTTAAAAATGAACTAAGTAAAAAAAATGTAATCCCTGTGGATAGTGAACATTCTGCCATATTTCAAACCCTTTTGGCAGGAAGACATCATGATATTGAAAAAATTGTACTTACTGCATCTGGTGGACCATTCAGAAACAAGGACTACAGCAATGCATCTATAGAAGACGTTTTAGCTCACCCTATCTGGAATATGGGGGATAAAATTACCGTTGATTCTGCAACACTTATGAACAAAACACTTGAGGTTATAGAGGCATCCTACCTTTTTAACGTTGATAGTAAAGATATAGATGTATATATTCATCCTCAAAGCGTTGTTCACGGGATAACCTATTTTAAAGATGGCTCTCTAATAATGCATGCCTCCCAACCAGATATGCTTTTACCAGTCCAATATGCGTTCACTTACCCGGAAAGGATTAAAACCGCTATTGAACCTATCTCCATAGAAGTATTAAATTCTATGAGTTTTGAAAAACCAGACTTTAAAAGGTTCCCCTGCCTTAAGCTTGGCTATGAGGTACTTGAAAAAAAAGGAAATATGCCAGCTGCTTTAATTGGAGCTGATGAAAATGTTGTAGCATGTTTTCTAAAAGGAAGGATAAAATTCAAGGATATTTTCTCCTATTTAGAAAAAACACTTAACAAAATCCCATTTGTTCCTGAACCAGATGCATATCAGATAAAAAAAACAATGGAAGAGGCAAAACGCTTTATAAAGGAGGAGTTGTGCTTTTAACAGTTGTTGCAATAGTCATTGTATTCTTTGTAATTGTTGTAGTTCATGAAGGTGGACATTTTATTGCCGCTAAGTTGTCTGGCGTTGATGTAGATGAATTCTCTATTGGGTTCGGACCTGCAATTTATAAAAAACAATTTAAAAAAACCCTATTTAAAATAGGCATTCTCCCTCTTGGAGGATATGTTAAACTT
>JALVRC010000163.1 GCA_027025255.1 Caldifarciminota bacterium | reverse complement strand
ATAGAAAAGGGTAAGTTGGTAAAAAATAATTTAGTATTTGAGAAGGTAAAGAAAACGGTTTTTGTAGAAAAGATTATAAAACCATTTAAGGATTGTAAAAAGGAGATGATTGAGACAGATAAATTAATTAAAATTAAAAGAATTGGTTTATATTTAAAGGCAACATTTAATGTCTCTAAGAATAATATTGTTTTGAAAGATAATTATGAGGCTGTTTTTGATACTGAAAAATTAAATGGAGGTTTATACCTAAGATGTAGAGAAGAAGGAGATAAAATGTTTATAGTTAATTTAGGAAAGAAAAAGATAAAAGATATTTTTATTGATAAAAAGGTACCATCACACATAAGGGATATTTATCCTTTAGTGTGTGATAATAAAGACATACTCTGGATACCAGGGCTTGCAAGATCAAAAAAAGCTATGGTTGATCCAAATACCAAAAAAAGCATTTATTTAAAGTCTTGGAGGTATAGTGAGTAACCCAACTGGTTGGAAAACTGCTCTTATATGGATTATTACGATATTTGGCCTTTGGATTATATATTTTTTTATGACTAGAGAGAATGATATAATAGATATTCCTTATTCTCAATTTTATTCGGAAATTGAAAACAATAATATAAAACTTGTTACTTTTAAAGATAAGGATGTAGTAGGGGAATTTAAGAATCCCATTTCTTCAGGTGTGAAATCATTTACAAAATTTAAAACTTATTTACCTCTTGAGGATCCGAGTTTACTTAATAAACTTATAAATAAAGGGATTGAGGTCAGAAGTGAGCCCAAATCAGGGTGGTTGATGATAGTCTTAAATATTTTGCCGTGGATTCTTTTTATTGGTTTTTGGTTCTGGATATTCAGACAATCTCAATCAGGAGCAAGTAAGGCATTCCAGTTTGGCAAAAGTAGAGCAAGAATTCATACAGAGATGAAGACTAAAGTTTCTTTTCAAGATGTTGCTGGTGTAGAAGAAGCAAAAGAAGACTTAAATGAAATTATACTTTTTTTAAAGGAACCGCAAAGGTTTACCAGATTAGGTGGTAAAATTCCTAAGGGGGTTATTCTTATCGGTCCTCCTGGAACAGGAAAAACATTATTAGCAAGAGCTGTCGCCGGAGAAGCTGATGTTCCATTTCTTTCGTTATCTGGTTCAGATTTTGTGGAAATGTTTGTGGGGGTAGGTGCAGCAAGAGTAAGAGATTTATTTAAACAGGCAAAACAATTGGCTCCATCAATAATATTTATTGATGAGATTGATGCAGTAGGAAGACAAAGAGGTGCAGGTTTAGGCGGTGGACATGATGAAAGGGAACAGACTCTTAATCAATTGCTTGTTGAAATGGATGGATTTGATGGGAATGAAGGTGTTATACTCATAGCTGCTACTAACAGACCGGATATCCTGGACAGAGCACTTTTACGTCCAGGACGATTTGATAGACGAATTGTAATTGATGTTCCTGATGTTAAAGGACGTGAAGAAATACTTAAGGTACATACAAAAAAAGTTCCACTTGAAAGTGACATAGATCTGTCTGTTATTGCACGAAGTACTCCTGGATTTACTGGAGCTGATATCGCAAATTTAGTAAACGAAGCTGCTCTTTTAGCAGCTCGTAACGGAGAAGACAGTGTTTCAATGAAAGATCTTGAACAAGCTAAGGATAAAGTTCTAATGGGAGCCGAAAGAAAAAGTTTAATACTAAGTGATTCTGAAAAAGAAAGAATTGCTTATCATGAAGGTGGGCATGCACTTGTATCAATTATGATTCCCGGACAGGACCCTGTACATAAAATATCAATTATCCCACGTGGACTTGCTTTGGGACTAACTCAAACATTACCAGTTGATGAAAAGAGATTATATCCACAGTCATATTTAGAAGGACAATTAGCTACAATACTTGGAGGTAGAGCTGCTGAAGAAATTATTTTTAATGAAGATATATCAACAGGAGCCTCCAATGATCTGGAAAGAGCAACTCATATTGCCAGAAAGATGGTTTGTGAATGGGGAATGAGTGATAAAGTTGGTCCTTTAACTATAGGAAAAGTAGACAAAGAGATTTTCCTGGGTAGGGAATTAGGTATGCATAGGGAATTTAGTGAGGATACTGCTAAATTAATAGATAGCGAGATAAAAAGATTCATTGAAGAGGCATACACAAAAGCGAAAAATATTTTGTTAGAAAATATAGACAAACTTGAGACAATTGCAAAAACCCTTTTAAAAAGAGAAGTTATCTCTGGTAAGGAGCTTTCAGAAATTGTTTCACAAAAGAAAGAAAATAATGGATAAAAAGAAGTTAAGAAAAATTATAAAAGAATTATTGTTAGCGGTGGGAGAAAATCCGTCAAGGGATGGTTTAAGGGATACCCCTGAAGCAGTTTCTAATATGCTTGAAGAATTATTTGCAGGAATAAACAAGGATACACGAAATATATTAAAGCCCTATTATGCACCTAATAATGATGAACTTATTATAGTTAAAGATATACCGTTTTACTCGTTGTGTGAGCATCATCTTTTACCTTTTTTTGGAGTAGCGCATATTGCTTATATACCAAGGGATAACTTAATTACAGGTTTCGGTGATATAGCAAAACTTGTCGATGTTTTGAGTAAAAGACCTACTTTACAGGAAAGTTTAACCACCAGAATTGCAGATGTTTTTGAAGAAGTTCTTCATCCGAAAGGTGTTTTGGTTGTTCTGGAAGCTGAACATCTATGTGTTACAATGAGAGGGATAAAAAAACCAGGGACTAAAACAGTTACTTCTGCCATGAGAGGTTGGTTAAGGAATACCGCAACACGTTCAGAAGCCTTTTCCTTAATAAAAGGCAAGATATGGTAATAAGGCCTATTTCTCTTACTAAAAAAGAACAGGAAAAGTATTTTATTGATAAAATTGGAATAGATAGAGAAGCACTATCAATCTTTTTGAAGAAATTAACTTTACAACTTATTGAAATTAAGGATATAAGTATTTGGGCCGCAAACATTTTAAAACAGGTATCTCTATGTTCAGGAGGTGATTTGGCTGTACATAGAGATGTTATTTCCGGAAGAAAAGAGAAAAGTACTGCACTTATGATTGGTAATGAA
>JALVRC010000162.1:793-25494 GCA_027025255.1 Caldifarciminota bacterium | reverse complement strand
TAGCTATCCTTGACAATATATTTTCTTTTGTTTTGAGTTTTCTTTTACCTGGTTAATATGAAATTTTTTGTGGTTAATACTTTTACTGGTTATGAGTTTAAGGTACAGAAGTTATTAGAAAAAAGAATTGAATCAGAAGAAGAAGTTAAAAAATATTTCGGAAGAATTATTGTTCCTGTGGAACGAGTGTGGAAAATGAGGAGAGGTAAAAAGGTTATAGTTGAAAAGAAATTGTACCCCGGGCATATACTTGTTGAGATGGAACCTAACGATATAACTTTTAGAATAATTAATAGTATCCCAGGGGTAATGAGAATATTGGGTACGAAGAAGCGACCTGTAGCTCTGGAAGGTGAGGAGATTGATGATGTATTGGACGAAATTTCAAGAGGAAGTGAGAAACTTTCTGCTGAGATTCCATTTAGTGAGGGTGAGAGTGTTAAAATTACATCAGGTCCTTTTGCCGGTTTTATTGGCGTTGTTGACACTGTTTATCCTAATAGTGAAAAGGTTAAGGTCCTGGTAACTATTTTTGGTAGATCAACGCCTATTGAGTTAAGTATGACAGAAGTAAAATCTATATAATTTTTAAGGAGGAATGATGGCAAAAAAGAAAAAGGTGGTAGCCGAAATAAAACTTCATATACCTGCTGGTCAGGCTAACCCCGCACCACCCGTGGGTCCTGCTCTTTCTCAACATCAGGTGAATATTATGGAGTTTTGTAAGGCGTTTAATGCAAAAACTAAATCATTGCCTCCAGGACAAATAACTCCTGTGGTAATAAGTGTTTTTGCTAACAAAACATTTTCGTTTGAATTGAAGAGTCCTCCAGCTTCTATACTGTTGAAGGAGGTTGCTAAGATTGCTAAGGGAAGTGGGGAGCCGAATAAGGTAAAGGTTGCTAAAATAACTAAAGCCCAGCTAAAGGAAGTTGCAGAAAAGAAGATTAAAGACCTTAATACTGATGATATTGAGAAAGCAATGAGAATAATCGCTGGAACTGCGAGAAGTATGGGAATTATGGTGGAGGAATAATATGAAGCACGGGAAAAGATATAGAGAATTACTAAAGAAACTTTCAAAGGAAGAATATTCACTTGAAGAAGCAATAAAACTTGTTAGAGAGCTTTCTAATGCTAAGTTCCCTGAATCGGTTGATATAAGCTTAAATTTAGGTATTGACCCAAGAAAACAGGATCAGGTAGTTAGAGGAACGGTTGTTCTTCCTCATGGAACAGGAAAAACAAGAAAAATTCTTGTTTTTACTAAAGGAGCTAAGGTTGATGAAGCCAAAGAAGCAGGAGCAGATTATGTTGGATTAGAAGACTATGCAGAAAAGATTCAAAAGGAAGGTTGGTTTGATTTTGATGTTGCACTTGCTACTCCTGATGCAATGAGTGTTGTAGGAAAGTTAGGTAGGATTTTAGGTCCAAGAGGGTTAATGCCTTCAGCAAAGTCAAAAACTGTAACAATGGATATTAAGGATGCAGTTCAGGAGATTAAAAAGGGAAGAATTGTTTTAAAAAATGATAAGGGCGGTAATATTCATGCTGTTATTGGTAAGGTTAATTTTGATGAAAAGGCATTAAAAGAGAACCTTATTTCTTTAATTGCTGAACTACTGAGAATTAAACCTGCAGGCGTTAAAGGGCAGTATGTTCGTTCGGCGTATATATCACCTACGATGGGACCCTCTTTAAAACTTAATACGAAAGAATTATTGGAAATAGCAAGGAAGGAGGCATTCTGATGGAAAAGGAAAAGAAACAAAAAGTAGTTGAATTTTTACAAAACCAGTTAGGTAAAACAGATAATTTCTATTTTGTGGATATATCACGTATGAATGCAAATATGCTTAGAGAGTTGAGAAGTGATATTAAGAAAGAGGATGCTCTTATTAAGGTTGCAAAGAATAATTTAATCAGACGTGCATTTGAAGAGAAGAAGATAGACATACCTGAGGATATTTTAAAAGGGAATAATGCTCTGGTTTTTTCGTATTCGGATCCGCTCGTCCCTGCCAGAATAATTAAGAAATATATTGAAGAAGAGAATGCTAATATAAATGTAAAGGCAATTTTTATTGAAGGTAATTTTTATCCAGGAGAAGACTTCAAGAAATTTAGTACTATTCCTGGCCGGCAAGGCTTGCTTTCCATACTGGCAGGGTCTTTGCAAGGCATTATTGGGAATTTTGTCTATACTCTGGAAGCAAAATTACAGGAGTTTGTTTTATTGTTAGAAAGTCTTAAAAAGAAAAAGGAGGAAATAAATGGCAACTAAAAAGGCTGAAGAAAATAAGATAGAAAATATTTTAACACAGATTGAAGGGCTAACAGTCCTCGAATTATCTCAGTTGGTTGATGCAATGAAAGAAAAATTCGATATCACTGCTGTTGCTGTTGGTGCTGCACCTGTCGGTGGAGGAGCCCAAGAACAGCAAGAAGAAAAAAGTGAATATGACGTTGTATTGACAGATGTTGGTGGAAGTAAATTACAGGTACTTAAAGAAGTCAGAGCAATAACTCAGTTAGGATTACAGGATGCTAAGGCTTTAATAGACAATTTACCTGGTGTTGTTAAGGATGGTGTATCCAAGGAGGAAGCTGAGGAATTTAAGGCAAGACTGGAGAAGGTGGGCGCTAAGGTAGAATTGAAGTAATGAAACAGAAAAACTTCTCCAAACTACCTAAATTTAAAGAGGTAGAGGTCCTTGCCAATTTGCAAAAGGAATCATTTGATAGGTTTCTTCAACCTGATAAATCTCGAGAGGAAAGAGAAGACATTGGGTTAGAAGCTATATTCAGGGAAATGTTCCCTGTAGATGATCCTCATACTAATTTTCGTATTGAATATCTTGGATACGAGATTGGAGAAGAGAAGATGGCTCCCCGTCGTTCTATGGAAAGGGGGGCCACCTATTCTCGTCCTATAAACGGATATTTTAGGCTTATAAGATATTCTGATCAAAAAAGAGAAAAAATAGAAGATGTTGTTGAGCAAAAGGTTTATCTTCTGGATATGCCTTTTCTCACCCCTGAAGGAAGCTTTATTATAAATGGTGTTGAGAGAGCTGTTATCTCTCAAATACAGAGATCTCCCGGTATATATATCCCCTTAAAGCAGGATATTTATACTGTTTTAATTGTTCCTTCAAGAGGTTCTTGGTTTCAGATAGATTTAACAACAAAGAATTTGCTTTTTGCAGTTCTGGAGAGAACAAAGAAAATACCTTTTTTCACTTTTTTAAGAGCTATTGGTGTAGATATTGAAAAGACCTTTAAAAAATTCGTTAAGGTTAAAAAAAGGAAACCTGAAATAGGTGATATTATAGGTGGAGAAATAAGAACACCTGAAGGGACCTTACTTGCAGACATTGGTGATAAAGTAAGTGAGGAACTTGTTGATTTTCTAAAAGAAAAAGGTATGGGAACTATTCCAATAGTTGGAGAGGATAGTTTAAGAGCTGAAATATTTATAAATTCTTACAGAAATGATAAATCTTTATCAAGAGACGAAGCATACAGGTTTATTTATAGAAAACTTAGAGGTAGTATTCCAAGTGTCATAGAAATGGCAGAAGAGCTTATCAATAGACTTCTATTTGACGAGAAAAGATTTTATCTTGGTGAAGTAGGTAGATATAAGATTAATAAGAAATTGCACACAAAGAGAAAGAATATGGGTCTTACCCGTGAAGATATTATTGACAGTGTGGATTATTTAATTAAAGCAGTTGAAGGGGAAATTCTGCCTGATGATCTTGATAGTTTAATTAACAGAAGGGTCAAGAGAATTGGGGAGCAGCTGGATCCCGTAATTAGAAATTCTTTATCCCAGCTTATAATCAATGCTAAAGAAAGGGCATCATACATAGATGATTCAAAGATGTTGCCTATAGAGCTATTAAACTCGCCGGTAATGTCAAACTCTATTACAAAATTTTTCACGACAGGTGCTGTATCTCAATTTATGGATCAGGTCAATCCATTGGCTTCATTAACTCATAGGCGTCGTATAACGGCTTTAGGCCCTGGTGGTCTTACAAAAGATACAGCTGGTTTTGAGGTAAGAGATGTTCACTATACTCATTACGGAAAGGTTTGTCCTGTAGAAGTTCCTGAAGGACAGAATATCGGTCTTATCTCTTCATTAACCTATTATAGCAGGATTGATAAGTTTGGGTTTTTGACAACTCCGTATGTTAAGGTTGAAAACGGTAAAATTACAGATAAGATTGAGTATTTATCCTCAGAGCAAGAAGAAAAATTTGTTATTGCACAGATAGATGTTACAAAGATAGAAGATGGTAAAATAGTAAATAAGGATGTTGTAGCAAGGCGTAAGGGAGAATTTATAACTGTATCTCCTAAAGAGGTTGATTATATAGATTATTCTCCCAAACAGGTGTTTTCTCCCTCAGCGACTCTTATTCCGTTTCTTGAACATGATGACGGGGATAGAGCACTAATGGGCTCAAATATGCAAAGGCAGGCTGTGCCTTTGTTGTTCCCAGAGCCTCCTTTAGTAGCTACTGGAGTAGAAGCTGAGGTTGCTAAAAACTCAGGTGCTGTTTTAATATCCGAGTATGCTGGTGAGGTTCAGTACGTTGATGCAAGACGTATTGTTTTGTCCTTAAAACAGGGTTTTAAAGAGTATAAACTTTTTACATTTAGAAAGTCTAATCAGTATACCAGTATACATTTCAGACCAGCTGTGAAAGTTGGTCAGAAGGTTAAGAAGGGTGATGTTATAGCAGAGGGATATTCTACAAAAGACGGTATGCTTTCCTTAGGGAAAAATATTCTTGTTGCATTTATGCCTTTTTGGGGTTATAATTATGAGGATGCTATTGTTGTTTCTGATAGGCTTTTAAGAGATGATACCTTTACATCAATACATATTCTTGAATTTAGTGTAGAGGTCAGGGAAACAAAACTGGGACCTCAGGAAATTACCCGTGACATCCCTGGTGTATCTGAGAGTGAACTTGTTAATCTGGATAAATTCGGGATTATTAGGATTGGTGCTGAAGTTATACCTGACGATATACTGGTTGGAAGAGTTACGCCTCGTGGAGAAACAGAATTAACACCAGAAGAAAGACTATTAAAGGCTATTTTTAGTGATAAGTCTTCAAATGTCAGGGATACTTCCTTAAGAGTAGAGCCTGGTGTGAAAGGAGTTGTGATAGCAAGAAGAGTTTTAACTCGTTCGACAAAGGATAATCTTGCGCGTGAGGTAATTAAACAGAGAATGGAAGAAGTGGAAAATGAGTATAGATTTAAGATGCGTTTTGTTGAAGAAAGAATTAAAAAAGATCTTTCTAAGGTTCTAATAGGTAAGACATTAAATCATGATATTTATGATACAACCGGTAGGTTAATTTTCAAGAAGGCTGAAGCAATAACAATAGAAAGGATTGAAGCCTTAAGATTATCTAAGATTGATATAACTGATATTAAGGTAAAGGGTATTGAAGAAGAACTGGGAAAAATTAAAGATTTATATCATAAAGAGGTAGAAAAATTGGAAGATGAAAGAGTGAGTAAGTTAAAATTCGCTCAAAATGGTGATGAATTGCCTCATGGAGTATTAAAAATAGTAAAGATTTATGTTGCACAGAAAAGAAAGCTTTCAGTGGGAGATAAATTTTCAGGAAGACATGGAAATAAAGGTGTTGTTTCTAAAATATTGCCCCAGGAAGATATGCCTTACCTCCCTGATGGTACACCGGTAGATATGGTTTTAAATACCCTTGGTGTCCCTTCCCGTATGAATATAGGACAGATTTTAGAGGTTGCTCTTGGCTTAGCTGCGAGCAAGCTTGGGTATCAGGCTGTATGTCATATATTTGATAGTCCCAGCATACAGGAAGTTAAAACTGAGCTTAAAAAGTCTGGATTTCCTGAAAGCGGTAAAATCAGGTTAAAGAATGGCAGGACAGGAAAGTTTTTTGAACAGGAAGCAACCGTTGGTGTAATGTACATGATGAAACTTGTACATATGGTTTATGATAAATTACATGCGCGTTCAACAGGCAAATACTCCTTAATTACCCAGCAGCCTTTAGGAGGAAAATCTCAGTTTGGTGGTCAAAGATTAGGAGAAATGGAGGTTTGGGCTCTTGAAGCTTATGGAGCAGCCTATACCTTGCAAGAGATGCTTACAATAAAATCTGATGCTGTAGATGGTAGAAACAAGCTTTATGAAGCGTTAATTAAGGGGGAAATGCCTCCGATCCCTAAGATGCCTACTTCTTTTAATGTACTCTTAAATGAGTTAAGAGGTCTTGGTTTAAATCTAAGGCCCTATTATAATAAGAAAAAAGGGGAAATAGATGCTGATTGATTTTAGTCTGAAGAAGGTTGGTGGTGGAAGGAAAGAAAAATTTCCCTATGATTTTGACGGACTTCAGTTAACAGTAGCCTCTCCTGATGATGTTAAATCATGGTCAAGAGGTGAAGTAACAAAGGCAGAAACGATTAACTATAGAACGCAGAAACCAGTAAGAAATGGACTTTTTTGTGAAAGAATATTCGGCCCTGTAAAGGATTATGAATGTAGTTGTGGAAGATATAAAAAGGTTAAATTTAAAGGTATTGTTTGTGACAGATGTGGTGTAGAGGTTACCTCGTCAGCTGTACGAAGAGAAAGAATGGGACATATAGAACTTGTTATTCCTGTTGCACATCCGTTATTTTATAGGGTAGCTCCAAGTAAAATTGGTATGCTTTTAAACCTTTCAGTAAATCAAATTGAGGCTATAGTTAATTATGAAGCATATATTGTATACGAGCCTGGTAGTGCTAAGAGCTTTAAACGTGGGGATTTGATTTTTGATGAGGACGAATACAATGAAGCTCAGGCCACTTACAGGGATTTCCAGGCAAGAATGGGGGCAGGTGTACTGCATGATATGCTAAGAGAATTGGATCTTGAAGACTTAAGGGCGGAACTTAGAGTAAAGATAAAAAAAGACCTTGCATATAGAAAAACTAATTTAAATAGACTTAAGGTGGTAGAGGCTTTCTTACATTCTCCTAATAAGCCTGAATGGATGATACTTACTTATATACCGGTCATTCCACCTGATTTACGTCCTCTGGTTCCTCTTGAAGGTGGGCGTTATGCTACAAGCGATATAAATGACCTTTACAAAAGAGTAATAGTAAGAAATAATAGGTTAAAACATCTTGAAAGTATAAAGACCCCGGAGATTATTCTTAGAAATGAGCGAAGGATGCTTCAGGAAGCAGTAACAGCATTATTTGATAATGAGAGATTGGCTCGTCCGGTAAAAGGAAGAGGCAACAGGCCTTTGAAATCATTAACTGAGACTTTAAGAGGTAAGCAAGGTAGATTTAGAAGAAATCTTTTGGGAAAAAGGGTTGATTATTCAGGTAGGTCCGTTATAGTTGTGGACCCATACTTGAAACTTCATGAATGTAGATTGCCAAAGGAAATGGCAAAAGAGCTTTTTAAACCATTGATATTGAATAGGCTTGCAGAAAGAACAGTTGATGAGTTAAGCCCTAAAGAGGCATTTAATAAAGAAACACCTTTGATGTGGGAAGTCCTGGAAGAGGTTGTCAAGGATTATCCTGTTCTTTTAAATAGAGCACCAACACTGCATAGATTATCTATTGAGGCTTTCTTCCCCAAACTCTGGGAGCATAAAGCAATTGCGATTCATCCTCTTGTTTGTCCTCCGTTCAATGCAGATTTTGATGGCGATACAATGAGTGTACATTTACCGCTTATCCCTGAGGCGGTTATGGAGTCTTCGCTTCTTATGCTTTCAAGTAATAATATTCTTTCTCCAGCTAATGGAGATCCTTTAATGGCTCCTTCACAGGATATGGTGTTTGGTATTTACTATCTCACAAAGGAAAGTGAAGATTATCAAAAAATCGCTGGTTTCTTTGATGATGTAAATGAGTTACATGCAGCTTATGAAGAAGGATTACTCAGCCTTTTTTCCAAAATTAAATTTAAATTTAAAGGGAAATATATAGAGACTACAGTAGGAAGAGTTTTCTTTAATGAAGCTATACCTGAAGGCATGCGTTTTGTTAATAAAAGGCTTGATAAAAAAGGTGTTAAGAAACTTATTAAACAATGTCAGAAGCTTTATGGATTTCGTAAAACTGCCGAATTTTTAGATAGTATTAAACTTATTGGGTTTTATTATGCTACTTTATCAGGTTTGTCTATAGGTATTGATGATCTTGTTGTCCCTTCAAAAAAGGAAAAGGTTATTTCAGACGCTTTAAAACAGGTTAAGAAATTTAATGATGCGAATAAGAAAGGGGCTATAACTGAGCGAGAGCGTTATAACAGTGTAATTAATACATGGGTTCATGCTCAGAACGAACTCCTTGAGGAGATGATAGAAAAGCTTGAAAAGGATAGAAAGGGATTTAATTCTCTTTATATGTTGATAGATTCAGGAGCACGAGGTTCAAAAGATCAGGCAAAGCAGCTTGTAGCAATGAGAGGCCTTATGTCTCGTCCGTCAAGAAGGCTTACAGGAGAAGAGACGATTGAGAGACCTGTGCTTTCTTCCTTTAAAGACGGGTTAACTGTTCTTGAGTATTTTATTTCCAGTCATGGTGCAAGAAAAGGGTTGACAGACACAGCACTTAAAACAGCAGAAGCAGGTTATTTAACAAGAAGGTTAGTGGATGTTGTTCAGGATGTAATTATTACGGAAGAAGACTGTGGAACTGTGATGGGCGTTACAATATCTGCGCTGAAAGAAGGAGAGCAGATAATTGAAGGCCTGGCAGAAAGGATAAGAGGCCTTATAGCTCTGGAGACTGTTATTAATCCTATAACAGATGAAATTATTGTAAGAGCAGGTGAAGAGATTTCTGATGAGCGTGCTGAGGAGATTGAGGCAGTTGGTATAGAAGAGGTTAAGGTTAGAAGTGTATTTACATGTGAGGCAAAACACGGTGTTTGTTCAAAATGCTACGGAAGGAATTTAGCAACAGGAAGGCTTGTTGAAGTTGGAGAAGCAGTGGGTATAATGGCTGCTCAGTCAATTGGTGAGCCCGGCACTCAGCTTACATTAAGGACATTCCATTATGGTGGTGTAGCACAGCAAGAAGTTTCTCAATCACTGATTAAATCCAGATTTAAAGGCACTATAAAGTTTGATAGCATAGTTGTAAGTGAGAATAGTGAGGGGAAGCGAGTCGTTTTAAACAATAACGGCAGATTATTTCTTTATACTGAAAAAAATAGGTTTCATTACAATGTTCCGCGAGCATCTATAATGTATGTTAAGGATGGAGAGACGGTTAATGCAGGCGTACCTCTGTTTGAGATGTATCCCTTTGTTATAAATATAATAGCTACAAAATCTGGGACTGCAAGGTTTAAAGAGATTATTAACGGAAGAACTGTTAAGGAAGATGTTGTTGATATTGGAGAAAGAAAACAATTGATAATTCTTGCGGATAGACATAAGAAGTATCATCCGATGATATCAGTTGAAAATGAAAAGGGTGAAATAGTTGAGGAAATTCCATTACCGAAACGCTCATATTTATTGATTGATGACGGGGTTAAAATAAAAGCAGGCGATGTAGTGGCGCGTATTGCCAGAGAGATAGGAAAGACAACTGATATCACTGGTGGACTTCCACGTGTTGCTGAATTATTTGAGGCAAAGATACCCAAGAATACTGCTGTAATTTCAGATATTGATGGTATTGTAGAGATCAGTCCTCCAAAAGAGGGTTTTAGAATGGTGAAGATAGTGTCTGAAACAGGAGTAAGTAGGGATTATAAAATTGCCTATTCAAGACATCTATTGGTATCTAACGGTGATTTCGTCAAAGCCGGGGATAAGCTTTGTGAAGGCAATATTGACCCTCATGATATATTACGCGTAAAAGGAAAATTACAGGTGATGGAGTTTATAACCAATCAGATTCAAGAGGTATATAGGGTTCAGGGCGTTAGCATAAACTCAAAGCATATAGCTTTAATAGTCAGACAGATGCTAAAGAAGGTTAGAATCGAGAATCCAGGAGATACTGAGTTTGTTGAGGGAGAAATTGTTAATAGAGATGTTGTTGATGAGGTAAATGAGAGGATTAGAGAAAAGGCTTTTAAAGAAGGGAAGGATCTTAAACCAGCTCATTATTCCCAGATAATAATGGGTATTACCAAAGCTGCATTAACAACAGATAGTTTCTTCTCTTCTGCTTCATTCCAGGAAACTACGAAAGTCCTCTCTATGGCAGCTGTTCAAGGTTCCATAGATCATTTAAGAGGTATTAAAGAAAATGTTATTGTGGGAAGATTAATTCCTGCTGGGACTGGGTTTAGAGAATTCCAAAAAATTAAAACTCAAAAAAATGAGGAGGAAAATGCCGACAATTAATCAATTGGTCAGAAATCCGAGAAGAATGCCCGGCAAAAAGTCTACAACGCCAGCTTTACAGGGTAATCCTCAGAAAAAAGGTGTTTGTACCAGGGTTTATACAACTACCCCTAAAAAGCCTAATTCAGCTTTGAGGAAGGTCTGTAAGGTACGTTTAAGTAATGGCTATGAAATAATAGCATATATACCGGGTGAAGGTCATAATTTACAGGAACACTCTGTAGTTCTTGTTCAGGGTGGAAAGGTTAAGGATTTACCTGGAGTAAGATACAGGGTTGTTCGTGGTGTATACGATACTGCTGGTGTAGAAGGTAGAAAGCAGAGTAGATCCCTATATGGGGTTAAAAAACCTAAAAAATGATAGGAGGATAAATGGGAAGGCGAAGGAGATCAGTAAAAAGACAGATAATCCCTGATCCTAAGCATAGTTCCATTTTAGTAGCTAAATTTATAAATAATCTTATGTGGGATGGGAAGAAAACTGTTGCACAGAGGCTGTTTTATAAAGCATTGGAGATAATAGAGAAAAAGACAAAGGAAGACGGCTTTAGTGTTTTTGAAAAGGCGTTTAATAATGTTAAGCCAGTGCTTGAAGTTAGATCTCGAAGAATCGGAGGTGCTAACTATCAGGTCCCTGTGGAAGTTCGTCCTCAGAGAAGAGAATCTTTGGCTATTAAGTGGATAATAAGGGCTGCCAGGGCAAGAAATGAGTATAGAATGGAAGAAAGACTTGCTAATGAATTAATAGATGCAGCTAAGAATCAGGGAACTGCTATAAAGAAAAGAGAAGATACTCATAAAATGGCTGAGGCTAATAGAGCATTTGCTCATTTTAGATGGTAGGAGAAAATATATGAGAACTGTAAAAAGAAATTGGTGGGAAATAGATGCCGATGGAAAGGTTTTAGGTAGATTAGCAAGCAGGATAGCTATAATCTTGATGGGTAAACATAAGCCAGATTACCTTCCTTATCTTGATATAGGTGATTTTATTGTTGTTATCAATGCAGAAAAGATTAAGGTTACTGGTAGTAAGCTTGAAAATAAATTTTACTATAGGCATTCAGGTTATCCAGGTGGTTTGAAATCCACAACACTTAAAGAACTTTTAAAAAAGCATCCGGAAAGGGTTATTATGTATGCTGTAAAGAATATGTTACCAAAGAATAAACTAAAGAAAAGAAGATTAAAAAGACTTAAGATATATGCAGGTAGTGCTCATCCTCATCAGGCACAAAAACCTCAAAAAGTGGAGGTATAATGGGTGAAGGTATAATTCATGCTGTAGGAAGTAGGAAATCTGCAGTAGCAAAGGTTTGGTTAAAACCCGGAGATGGTAAGATGGTTATAAATGGGAAGAATCCTCTTGAATATATAAAACGAGAAGACCTTTTAAATGATTTACTGTCTCCATTAAGACTTACTGGACTCGATAAAAAATTCAATATTGTTGTTAAGGTTGAAGGTGGAGGACTTTCAGGACAGGCAGGAGCCATAAGGCTTGGTATTGCAAAAGCAGTGGTTTTGATGGATTCATCTTTTAAGTCTACTTTGAAAAACGCCGGGCTTTTAAGAAGAGATCCAAGAGAAAAAGAGAGAATGAAATATGGTTTAGCAAAAAGGAGGAAGAGATTCCAATGGACCAAACGTTAGTAGAAGATGTAAGTGTAAAAAAATTATTAGAATCTGGTGTTCATTTTGGGCATCATTTAAGAAGATGGAATCCTAAGTTTAAAAGATTTATCTATACAGAGAAGAATGGTATACATATTATTGATGTTATTCAAACACTTGACAGGTTGAAGGTTGCAGAGCGTGCTGTTAGAGAAGTTATAGAAAGAGGTAAGGATATACTATTTGTAGGAACCAAACAGCAGGCAAAAGAAGTTATTCGTACTGAGGCAGAGAGAGCTGAAGTTCCTTATGTCACAGAACGCTGGGTTGGTGGTCTTTTGACAAACTTTAAGATGGTTTATCCTAGAATTAAAAAGTTTGCTGAACTTGAGTATATTCTTTCAACAGATGCAGAAAGAGGTAAATATTCAATGAAAGAGCTTGTTAAAATAGAGAGGATGTATAATAAGATGAAACGGTTGTACGGTGGGTTGAAAAGGCTTGAAAATATTCCGGGAATGGTATTTATCATTGATCCGACGAGAGAGACAACTGCTTTAAATGAGGCAAAAATATTAGGTATCCCTGTAATTTCACTTATAGATACAAATGGGGATCCTGATTTAATTGATTATCCTATACCAGGAAATGATGATGCAATGAAGTCAATACATGTTATAACAAAAGTGATTGCTGATAGTGTTCTCGAGGCAAAACAAAGTTTTTTTGAGACAACTACAGATGAAGAGGAGGCTTAATGAGTAATTTAGATCTTATAAAGGAATTACGAGCCAGAACAGGAGCAGGTATATTAGCCTGTCAAAAGGCATTAAAAGAAACAAATAATGACCTTAAGAAGGCAATAGATTATTTAAGAAAAGAAGGACTTGCTAAGGCTGTCAAAAAAGCCGGGCGATTAACAGCAGAAGGGGTTGTCGGTTCATATATTCATGCCGGGGCAAAATTGGGTGTACTTGTAGAAGTTAATTGTGAGACTGATTTTGTAGCCCGTACCCCTGAATTTAATGAATTTGTGCATAATATTGCTATGCATATTGCAGCAAATGATCCAGTCGCTATCTCAAAGGAAGATGTTTCAGAAGACCTTATTAGTAAAGAAAGAGAAGTTTATGCAGAACAGGTAAGGAAGAGTGGAAAACCGGAAAACTTAATTGAAAAGATAGTAGACGGTATGATTGAAAAATATTTAAAGGAAAATTGTCTTCTTTCACAGCCTTATGTTAAGGACCCGTCTATGAATGTGGATGATTATTTAAAATCTGTGATTGCTAGGCTCGGTGAAAATATTGTAATTAGAAGATTTGCCAGGTTTAAAATAGGTGAGTAGAGATTCTTTCCTTTTAAAGGTTTCAGGAGATGTTGTAAGGAATAAGGACGTTGTTGAAAGTATTGTAACTGATATAAAAGATTTAGGACGGGAAGGATTTAAAATTGCGTTGTTGGTAGGTGGAGGTAGTGGATTGAGGGGGCGGGAGATGAAGCTTGACAATATAAATAATATTGAGGCAGATATTATAGGAATGATGGGTACTGTTGTTAATGCTTTACTGTTGGCTGCTTATTTGAGGAGCAAGGATTTCTCCACTGAGGTTTTTTCATCTTTTAATATTGACTATATTAAAAGGTATAATCCAATGGAGGTAGGTATATTTTTTACCAGAG
Source organism: Caldifarciminota bacterium (assembly GCA_027025255.1). Classification (GTDB taxonomy): domain Bacteria; phylum Hydrothermota; class Tepidihabitantia; order B3-TA06; family JALVRC01; genus JALVRC01. The sequence goes on along the minus strand of JALVRC010000162.1, from coordinate 11,797 downwards.
GAGGAATTCCAGTACTTGCAGGAGGAACAGGGAATACTGGTTTCACTACTGATACAGCTTCTGTTTTGAGAGCTGCTGAGCTTGGTATCCCAAATGTTTTAAAGGGAACAAATGTTGACGGAGTTTATACAAAAGATCCAAAAGAGGAAGATGCTAAATTCATTGATAGTATTTCTTATATTGATGCAGTGAAAGAAAATATCGGTGTTATGGATAAGGTTGCGTATACGCTTGCAGATGTTCATGATATTCATATAAGGGTGTTTAATATCCTTATAAAAGGTAATCTTAAAAAGGCAGTTAAAGGTACTGTTGGTACTTTAATAAGGAGGTAGTATGCTATCTACTTTATTGAAAAAAGCAAACGAGAAAATGGAAAAAAGTCAGCATATTCTTGAGGTTGAATTTAGAAAGATAAGAACAGCGAGAGCTAATCCTGCTCTTGTTGAGAATATTCAGATAACCTATTATGGAAATTCTCTGCCGTTAAAACAGATAGCGAGTATTGGTATACCAGAGCCAAGAATGATTGTTATTCAGCCATGGGATAAGAATTCCGTTAGCGAAATAGAAAAGGCTCTTTTAAAATCTGATCTTGGAATTACGCCAAAAAATGAAGGTGGAATTATAAGATTGCTTCTGCCCCCTTTAAGTAAAGAAAGAAGGGAAGAGTTAAAAAAGATGGTTTCGAGGCTTGCTGAGCAAACAAAGGTCTCAATAAGAAATATAAGAAGAGAGTTTATGGATGATTTGAAAAAGCTTTTGAAGGAAGGGGAAAAGGGAGAGGATGAGGTAAAGCAGGAAGAGAGGGAACTTCAGAAATTAACTGACCAACATATAAAGAATATTGATAAGCTTCTGGAAAGAAAAGTTAAAGAGATAATGGAGGTATAAGCATGTCTCTTCCCACCCATGTCGCTATCATTATGGATGGCAATGGGAGATGGGCGAAGAAGAGATTAATGCCCCGCACATTAGGGCATAGGGAAGGAGTAAAACGCGTAAGAGAGATTGTAAAACATTCAGGAAAGCTTGGAATAAAATACCTGACATTGTTTACATTTTCAACAGAAAACTGGAAAAGACCCAAGAAAGAAATAAATACTCTTTTAGATATGCTTGCAGAGCATTTATATCAGGAAAAGGATGAACTTGAGGGGAATAATGTACGTTTTAAAGTTATCGGGCGCAGGGATAGATTACCACAGAATGTCCTTGAGGGTATTGATTTCTTAGAGACTGAGACAGCTCGCAATACTGGATTAACATTGGTACTTGCTATTGACTATGGGGGTAAGGGAGAAATAGTAAGGGCAGCTAATCAAATATTAAAAACTCTTTCTAAAAATGAGTCTTTTGATGAAACTGTATTCAGGAAGTTTCTTTATTATCCTGATTTACCTGACCCGGATCTTCTTATAAGAACTGGCGGAGAGTATAGAATTTCTAATTTTTTGTTATTTGAGCTTGCTTATACTGAAATATTCTTTACAGACACGCTATGGCCTGATTTTAAGGTAAGTGAATATAACAGAGCTTTAGAATTTTTTCAAATGCGTGAGAGACGTTTTGGGGGCATTGGTGATAAAAGTTAGTAATCTTTTAAACAGGGTTTTGGTGGCAACTATACTTTTGCCGACTTTTCTTATAACTCTCTACTTTGGTTCGTGGATATTTGCTATTTGTATAGGTATTATAGTTCTTGCTGCAAGTATTGAATTTATGTTATTTTTTAAATCTTACTTTTCCCTGATTGATTTTATTTTTGTTTTTATCTTTTCTTCTTTGATTATAGTTGGATTCTACTTTAACATAGAACTTTATAAAATTTTAATAGTGTACTTTACTTTTATTATACTGGATATAGTTTTTAGAGGTAAGGTTGAGGATAGCCAGAAAATATTGGTTGAGTCCTTTGTCCTTTTTTATATTGCTCTAATGGGAGGTATTACACTCAAATTCAGAATGAGTATTGATAATTTATGGATTATATCATTTCCTTTTTTAAATACCTGGGTGTTTGATACATTCGCTTATATAGGTGGGACTCTAATTGGCAAGCATAAATTGGCAGTGTTAATTTCTCCCAAAAAAACTGTCGAAGGTTTAATAATTGGTATAATTGGTGCTTTAATTCTCTCTTTTATTTATTACGTAGCAGATAAAAACATAAACTATATTTTTATATCTCCTGTTCTTAGTATATTAGCTACAGGAGGAGATTTATTAGAATCCATGTTTAAACGTTCTAAAGGGAGAAAGGATGCGTCATTTCTTTTGGGCGCGCATGGAGGCGTACTTGATAGAATTGATAGTTTATTAATTGTTGTTCCCTTTTTCTTTTTAGTTATTGAAAATGGATTATTTTTTGTTGGAGGATAGATGAATATTAAGGAAGGTTTAACGTTTGATGATGTACTTTTAATCCCAAAATATTCTGAAGTGCTTCCCTATAAGACCAGAATAAATACCAGATTTACAAGGCATATAAATCTTAATATTCCACTTGTAAGTGCTGCAATGGATACAGTTACAGAAGTTGCAATGTCTATTGCAATAGCACGAATGGGAGGTATCGGTGTTATTCACAAGAATATGGGCATTGAAGAACAGATTAATGAAGTTATAAAGGTTAAACGAGCAGAGAGTGGGGTTATTACTAATCCTTATACACTTACCCCTGATAAAACACTTAAGGATGCCTTAAAAATAATGGAACGTTATAATATATCCGGGTTGCCTGTTGTTGATGAGAGTAAAAGAGCTGTAGGGATTGTAACGAGAAGGGATGTACTGTTCGTTGATGATTTAACCATTAGTGTAGAGAAACTGATGACGAAAAAGCGACTTATTACAGCTCAGGAAGGTGTTGATATGCGTGAGGCACAGAAGATATTAAAGGAAAATAGGATAGAGAAGCTTTTGATTGTTGATAAGGACGGAGTTCTTAAAGGACTTATAACTGCTAAGGACATACAACATAAGCTTGAGCATCCTGAGGCTACTTTAGACGAGAGAGGCAGACTTAGAGTTGCAGCAGCCGTAGGCGTAGGTTTTTATGAGGAAGACAGGGCTATGGCATTAAAAGAAGCAGGTGTTGATGTTATTATTGTTGATACTGCTCATGCACATTCTAAAAGTGTCATTGATTTTATAATAAATATTAAGAAAAAGATAGATTCTGTTGATATAGTTGTAGGTAACATTGCTACTTATGAAGCTGCTATGATTATTAAAGAACTTGATGTTGATGCTATTAAGGTAGGTGTGGGTCCTGGGTCCATATGTACTACCAGGGTTGTCGCAGGTATTGGTGTTCCGCAGATATCAGCTATTATGGAGGTTTCTAAGGCTTTAAAGGATAGTGATATACCTTTGATAGCGGATGGAGGCATAAGGTTCTCAGGAGATATTGTAAAGGCGATAGCAGCAGGTGCAGATAGTGTTATGATAGGTAATCTTTTTGCAGGTACAGATGAGAGTCCGGGAGAGTCAATTCTTTTAGAAGGAAGAAGGTATAAGATATATAGAGGAATGGGCTCTGAAGCAGCTATGAAAAAAGGCAGCGCTGATAGGTATTTCCAGGATGAGGCTAAGAAATTTGTCCCGGAAGGGATAGAGGGTATTGTCCCATATAAAGGTCCTGTAAAAGATGTTATTTACCAGCTTATTGGGGGATTGCGTTCTGGTATGGGTTATGTTGGCGCAAAAGATCTTAAAATGTTACGCGATAAAGCTGAATTCTATAAAATTACAAATGCAGGACTTAAAGAATCACATCCACATGATGTGAGAATAACAAGAGAGCCTCCAAACTATGAAATATTCAGATAGTGTAGATATCCTTATTAAAAACGGTATTGTTTTGCTTGCGGATTTTTCCTTTAAAAACATAAATGTCGGGATTAAAGGAAGAGAAATTTCATACATTGGTAACGAGGAGCCTCAAGCTCAGGCTATTATAGATGCTTCAAATATGATGGCCATGCCTGGTTTTATAAACAGTCATACGCATGCAGGTATGCATCTATTCAGAGGTATAGCTGATGACTTAAAACTTAAAGAATGGCTTGAAGAGCATATATGGCCACTTGAGTCTAAATGGGTAAGCCGTGACTTCGTAAAAGCATCAACAGAGCTTGCAGTGCTTGAAATGATAAAATCAGGCATTACAACGTTTTCTGACATGTACTTTTTTGAAGATGAGGTAGCAAAAGTTGTTGAAAACACAGGAATAAGGGCAATATTGGGCGAAGGTATCATTGACTTTCCCACTCCGTCATTTGCCAATGCTCTTGATACGGTTTCATTTGTAAAGGAGCTTGCTTATGAATACAGAGAGAACGAGCGCGTGAATGTTTCAGTTGCACCTCATTCAATATATACATGTTCCAGAGATACATTAAAAAAAGCAAAAGAAGTCTCTGATGAGTATAATTTGAGCATTCATATACATGTTTCTGAAACCCTTGATGAGCTTTTGAATGCGAAAAGGGATAAGGGGAAAACACCTGTTGAATACCTTGATAGCCTAGAGTTGATAAACAGCCGCTTTGTTGCAGTTCATTTTGTTCATGCAGAGAAAAATGATATTAATATTATGAAGCAAAGAAGCGGCAATGTTATTTTGAATATACAGAGTAATAAAAAACTCGGCTCAGGCATTCCCCATGTAAAAGAGTATATGAATGCAGGCTTAACAATCGGTATAGGAACTGACAGCGTAGTAAGTAATAATGACCTTGATATGTTCGGAGAAATGCAGGATATTGCCATGAGTGACCTTGATCCTCAGGCAATAAGAGCAAAGGATGTATTAGCATTTGCTACGATAAAAGGAGCAGAGGCCTGGGGTATGGACGGATTAATTGGCAGTATTGAGGTTGGCAAAAGGGCGGATATTATACTTATTGATTTTAAGAGGCCTCATTTGCAGCCTTTGTATAACCCCATATCATCTGTTGTTTATGCTGCTCATCCTGAGGATGTTGACAGTGTAATTGTTGATGGCAAGATACTTATGAAGCATAGAGAGATGCTTACAATGGATGAGGAAGAAATACTTCATAATGCAAGAGCCTACGCAGAAAGAATAAAATGAACATACTTGTAACAGGTGCTTCTGGTTTTCTTGGCAGGCATATTGTAAAAAGGCTTAAGGAAATGAAATATAAAGTCAGGGCAATGGTTAGACAAACAAGCAATACCAAAGGACTCAATAAGGATATGCTTGTGTACGCAGATATCTCTGGTAAGGGACTTCAAGATGCAACTAAGAATATAGACGTTGTTATACACTCTGCCGGCATTGTAAAAGCACGTAATATAGAGGATTTTTACGAGGTTAATACAAGAGGCACTGAGAGACTTCTTGATGCAGCAAAAAAAAATGGCGTAAAAAGGTTTATTTTTATCTCTTCGCAGGCTGCAGCTGGTCCTTCAAAGGATGCAAAGGGCATTGACGAGGGATATCCCTGCTTGCCAGTAAGTCATTACGGCAAAAGTAAACTTGAGGCTGAAAGCATTGTTAAAACGTTTAAGAACCATGTGATTTTCAGGCCATCAGGGATTTATGGTCCCGGAGATTGGGAGTTTCTTACGATTATTAAGTATGTTAAGAAGGGGATAAAGCCTTTTTTTGGGTTTAGAGATATGTTTCTTTCACTTATTTATGTTGAGGATGCTGTAAGAGTTATTGTAGAAGGTATAAAGAAAGGCAGTGGTGTTTACTTTCTTTCCGACGGTGTCAGCTACCCATTAAAGCATTTCTATAAAAGATTGGAGGATATTTTTTACAAAGAAGCAAGAAGCATTCATATCCCGCTTTTTTTTATGAAGGCTTTTGCACGTTTCGGCACAGTCTTTGATAAAAATGGCATGTTAAATAGGGATAAAGTGGAAGAGATGATGTTTCCTTACTGGGTTGTAAAGATAGATAAACTTGTAAGGGATTTTAATTTCAAACCTCAATTTACCTTAAAAAAAGGGCTTGTTGAAACAATAGATTGGTACAGAAAAGAAGGGCTCTTTTGAAAAGAAATACAACGCGATTAAGGATTGAGAACGTGCTTGAAAAGATGGGGTATAAAATCGTTTACGATAGAGTAATAGGAGAAGGCGGGGTGTGTATATTTAAAGGGCAGGGCTATATTATTGTTAATAAAAACTTCACAGAGGCAAAAAAGATATCCATCCTCCTCTCCATTATTAAGGAACTGGGTACAGATAATGTCTATCTCCCTCCATTCTTACGCAGAATGCTTAATAGAACATAAAGGAATGTTAATTTATGTAAAGTGTGTTTTGTAAAAAGCTCTTTTATTTCTTTAGCATATATTTAATAAATAAATAAAAATTTTTTCCTTGACAAAATATGAGAAGTATGGTATAATATATTGCTCCTCTCTACTGGAGCAAAAAAAGTAGGAGGAAATTTATGTTTACTTTAGCTTTGGTAGTGTTTTTAGGTATAGGGGGGGGGCATGGACGCCCTTCCAGACAGTAATAATCTCTTAACAGATACTGTTATATCTCCGGATGATTACGGCATACCACCGTCTCTTTTACCACCATACATTGGTGGGCAAAGACCAATTTTAGGTCCTGACTATGTAAAAAATGATTATGTGATAGCTGTAACAAGAAGATCCTGCACCGATGGTTATGCCCTTATAGCTGATACATGTGATACGTGTGATCCTTACGATTTCAGGGCACATTGGGCAGATTGTTATCTTGTTTGCGAACAGGCCCTTAACAGAGGTTTTGATCAAAACCATGTTATTCTGCTTTACAATGTTGGAGTGGATTTTGAGGAACAGGGTCAAAGATATAGAACTGATCAGCTGCCGTATTATGAGAATGAGAACAATCCCAATCTTACCCGTTATTACGGCTCTTACGAAGCCCTTGACAGCCTTATGAACTGGCTCTCAACAGGCAATTCCTCAGAGGATATAAGAGCAATGACTGATAAGGATTTCTTGCTTTTCTTTGAAACGTATCACGGTGATGTTGAAGGAAGACGTTCATTCTTTAATTTAAACAAGAACAACAATGATACAGACCATGTAGCACATGTATATGATACAACACTGGCACGCTGGGCAGACAATATTGACTCATGGAGGCAGGTCTTTATCATAAGTTCATGTCACTCCGGTGGGTTTGCTGACCAGCTTAATGCCCCTCATAGAATCATATATACAAGCTCAGATATAAACCATAAATCACAAATTATGTTTGAGGAAGATTACTATGACTCCACGTATGAAAAAAGGCTTAAATTTGGACATGGAGACATGACTTTCCCATTTTTTAATGCCATAAGAAGAAAGAAGATCTGGCCGTATGACAATCCTCCAGCAGTAGATGCTAATTTATATTTTGATCCGGTACAAGGCATATCATTTGAGGAAGCATGGAAATATCAAATGAATCATAATCCTGATGCCAACTGGTATTCTTTTCCCCAACACAGAGATTCTGACAGTATTGCACACAATACGTATTTTCTTGCTGCACCGTTCTTGCCTCCTGACAGGGTACAAAATTTATACCTGCATTTAACAAGTAATTATCAATTTGATACAGTTTTTAATAGTCAGGGAGAGATTGATACAATTTACCTGAATTCTCTTGAGCTTTTCTGGAATCCAGATACAACAGAGGACATATACTACTATAGGGTATACAAAAACGGCTTGTTTAAAGGATGGACATACGGTACACACTATGTAATGGATGAAGCAGTAAGAGGTGATTATTTTTATGTAAAGGCAGTGGATATTTATAATGACATAGGGTTTCCATCAGATACTGTTTATTTTACATCAACAACAGGAGGTGGAGGACAGGCTGGGACTTATGTACTTAAGGATATTGATATACAGCTCAGTTCCATTATAAATCGAAAAGCCAGTATAAAGCTTATACTGCCAGAGAATAAAAACATAGAGATAGTACTGTACAACTCTACAGGAAGAAGAATAAAAACACTTTATAAAGGAGAAACAGCAAAGGGTATTCATACATTAACCCTTGATACAGGCAAGCTTTCAAAAGGAGCATACTTTGTAGTCTTAAGAACCAACAATAAGAATATAACAAGAAAGATTGTAGTAGAGTAAATGATTTTCAGTAGAGAGGAGCTATATAAAAAGGAGGTTGTATGTTAATACTCATATTTGCAGGTTTTGGTAATTTTACCTGGTCAGGACCTTTCAATCTCAGCAACAATCCGGGACATTCTAATAGAGAGCCAGCCATAACAATAGACAGCACTGGCAGGTACTGGGTTGTCTGGTCTCAGGACTGGCAGGCTCCATCAAAGATGGTATGCATACACAGTGAAGGGGATGGGTGGAGTAAGCCTGATACAGTAGCAGTTATGAAGGGGGTGATACTGGACAATGACCTCTGTACAGATACGTACGGCACAGTGCACTGGCTTTATGGGTACTGGCATTTATACTGGTGTATGTATAAGGATGGTAAATGGACAGAGCCGGAAACACTAACAGATAAGATAATAGAAACAGGTTTTATAACAGCCACACCAGACGGCAGGGTATATGCAGTGTACTATTCTTATGGAGGTATGATATACTACCGTGTGTTTGAGGATGGTTCATGGGGAGAGGAGAAGATAGTAAGAGAGTATGAGATAGAGAAAGGTGAGAGACGCTGGCCAGTTGCATTGACCTGGGATGTAAAGAGCAGGGTGCACATGCTTTTGAGGAATCTAAAGACAAAGCAGTTAGACTATACAGTATACGATACTTTGCACGGCTGGTCAGCCTATGAGCAGATATCAGACATTGTTCCTGATACAACACATGGGTATGTAAAGATTGCAGATATATGTACAGACAGGAACGCTAATCCCCACATAGTATTCAGTCCTCAGGGATATTTTGACTACTACTTTAGCTATAGATACTATGATGGAGAGAAGTGGTCAAAGCTCATATATCTTGGGGAGAGGAAAGGAGAGTTTGCAGGAGGGTTAAATATTATAAGGGATTTCAAAAGAAGATTGAACCATATAATCTATTATACCCATATTACCCCTGATGAGAATAAACATATCTACACCCTTGTAAAGCATCTGCAGCTTGATGAGCATCTTAACGAGAGATACCATACTATTTATACGTATGTTTATAGAGATCGTGTGACTAACAATAACTACGAAGCAAATAAGGACTATGATGCGGTTCTATCTCCGGATGGTAACATTGACGTTGTGTTTACAAGTCAGAAGTATGTGGATTATCATGGTAGTGAGGATTGTTTCTGGCTGACAACAAGGTCAGTTGGTATAGAGGAGGAGGAAAGTGCTGATGGAGGTATAGGTATTGGTATATTTAAAGATTCCATAGTGCTTGAGCTTAAGAAAGAAGAATATGTGAGGGCAGAGCTTTTTGATAACAAAGGGAGCAAGATAGAGGTGTTGTACACAGGAAGCATGCTAAAAGGAAGACACATAATAGGCCTTGACAGAGGAGCACTTCCCACAGGAATATACTTTCTACGCATAACCAACAACGGAGAAAGCGAGACAAAAAAGGTGATTGTAGTGGAGTAGAATATGGTTAAACTGTTCTATTTGAAGAAAAATGTTGAATATCTTTTAAACACCAGAAAAAAGCCTGAGACTGATATTATCCCACCATTTTTATAGAGAATGCTATATGGAACTTGAAGAATAAATATGAGAAATTGAGAGGTGTTAGTTGAAAGAAGCTTTATTTTTTAAATATAGTTTTGTAGAGAAACAAATGTTTCCCTTTACAAAAGGGGAAAGTATGTATAATTTCATCCTTAAGCAAATAAGGAGGTTATATATGAGCAGAGAAAGGAAAGATAAGGAGTGTCAAGAAGTAATTAAATCCAGACTGTTCGCATATATCTTAAAATTGTCAGCATATCCAAATAGTTGGGATAGGAAGGAGTCAGCGGAAATACCTAAAATATTAACAAAAAGGAGGGAATAAACATGGGTATCTTTTATAAAAATCTTGATGAGCAGACGCGAGAGTTTATGCTTAAAGAACGGGAAATAGATATCGAGAAGGGTAGCCTATATATAAGCTCACGGCTGAATTCTGCAGGAAAATCTAAATGGGCTGAACTTCTAAAAGAAGCAATCATGAGCCATAATGATGACTGGCTAGCCAATCAATTAAAGGCAGGAGGCTATATGAAATCGCATGAGGATAGGAGATCACAAAGTGAGGGAATAAGGGTTACAAGAGTTCGAGTTCCGGTAACTGCTCCTGAAACACTGGCTGAAGGTGAATTTAATCGCTATTACGCAAGGGGACTATGTGCAAGAGCAATCGCTGAGGGGATTAGTGAAGTTGTAGTGTGTAGAGGAAAACAAGTTAAACAACCTCGTCGAGAGTCTCAAGTAATGATTGGGAAAAGAATTAATGCAAAAGCTTTATTGGAAGATCTTAGAAAATCGCAAGGTGTGGACCCAGCACTTGGGATACCACCTGGACCTAATTCGGGTTTAACAATTTATTTGCCATGAATTTTGCGCTATATATATCAGAAAGAGTCACAGATACTTCCTCTAACAGGGGGTATGCAGTTCGCTTACGCTTACCCAAATTGCCCCATCGGATAACTTCGCATACCCGCAATACGTTAGGCGACATGGGAGGTAGTAAGAATGTATAAGAAAGATTTCTTGGAAAGGTTTAAAATATCTGATAGTAAGTTCAGAAAGGCAAAAATAAGTTGGAAAGATTTACTTTACATTCATAGTGACTTTTCTTCAAAATCAGATAAATACCTACAAATTGCAGAATTATTATCAAATTCAATAGCAAAAGTGCCAAATGTTCATTCAACAAGATTTCGTGTAAAAAATGCTGCACATTTACTTGAAAAAATAATTAGAAAAAATGCGGAAGATTCTGCTAAAATAGATAAAACTAATTATGCAAAAAAGATTACTGATCTTGTCGGAGTACGAGCATTACATTTATATAA
>JALVRC010000162.1:0-783 GCA_027025255.1 Caldifarciminota bacterium | reverse complement strand
ATAAAAAGGATTGGAGAGAAATAGACTTTTTCATCAAAAAAAATTGGGATTTATTAGAGACTCCTAAAGCATATTTTCGGGAAGGGGACGATAAAGATATCTTGAAAATGTATGAAGAAAATGGTTGTGAGAATCATGAACACCCATTTGGTTACCGTTCAATACATTATCTAGTTGAAATAGAACTATCTAAAGAAATACGATCAATTTGCGAAATACAAGTCCGAACAATTTTTGAGGAGGGATGGAGCGAAATCGATCATAAAGTGAGATATCCAAACATGACAGAAGATAAAATATTAGCTGGATATCTTGGTTTGCTTAACAAAATATGTAGTAGTGCTGATGATATGGCTACCTTTATTGATGTATTTCTCGAGAAGTATAACTTTCTTCAGAAAGAAAGTATGGTCAATGCATCAAAAATTGAAGAGCTTGAAAAGAAAATTAATGAACTTTCAATTGAAAGTAAAGATAAAGACAAATTGATTTCCGAGCTAAAATTACTCAAATCAATTAGCGAATTCACATTTTCACAAAATCACTATTTTAGGACATGCAGAAAATGTGGAAAACCGTTGATAGGGATGATAGGTGATGATGACTTATGTGAAAGTTGTTCAATGTTAGACGACAATTCGTGGCCAACACCAACAAAACATTTTTACTCAAAAACATTTTATATTGATGAAGATGAAAAGGTTTGTTCCATTTGTGGTAGAAAATATAAACTAGATAAAATTCTTTATGATGATGGGATATGTCCTACATGCAGAATAGAAT
>JALVRC010000161.1 GCA_027025255.1 Caldifarciminota bacterium | reverse complement strand
AAGTTCATTCTCTACCTTTAATTCATATATCCTTTTAGCAAGTGCACTTTCCTCGTTATGAAGCTTGATATATTTTATAAGCCCAGCAGGTCCTAAAAGAAGAAAAAGAATAAGAAAAAAAAGATATAAAATAATCAAAAGACGTCCACCTATCTTCACTTATCTTTTATCCTATTGAATTCAATTTAAAACATCTCATACAATCAAGCTTCTATTCAATCAAAAGCTTACCAGCGTATTCAAGCCCCTGTTCGTATTCAATACGTAAAAGTTCATTATATTTACTTAACCTTTCTCCTCTGCAAGGAGCTCCTGACTTAATCATCAAAGTATCCAGTCCTACAGCAATATGTACTATAACAGGATCACATGTATCTCCTGAGCGGTGAGAGACCATTGTACTATAGCCATTACTCTGGGCAAATGAAACTGTTTCTAAGGTTTCTGATAGACTTCCCACCTGGTTTGGCTTTATAAGTATACCATTTGCTATAGCTTTATCAATCCCCTGTTTTAAAAGCTTCATCTGCGTAACAAAAATATCATCACCTATAAGTTGAATATCCTCTCCAATCAATTCAGTTAATTCTATCCAACCATGCTCATCCATTTCTGCCATTCCGTCTTCTATAGATACAAGCGGGTAATGATCTGTCCATTCTTTATATAAATTAGCAAATTCTTCTGAAGACAGATGTTTATCCTCAAGTGTTAAATGATATTTGCCATCCCTGTAAAAACTGTTAGCAGCAGCATCAATAGCAAGTAAGATATCTTCTCCCGGAACATATCCAGCCTTTTCAATAGCCCTGATAATAAGTTCAAAAGGCTCTGTATTTGAAGATAATGTAGGAGCGAAACCTCCTTCGTCTCCAATACCAATACTCAAGTGTTTATCAAGAAGAATTTGCCTTAAGGCATGATAAATCTCAACACCTGCCCTTAAGGCATCTGAGAAAGTATCAAAATTAACAGGAGCTATCATATATTCCTGTATATCAAGACCATTGTCAGCATGCTCACCACCGTTAAGTATGTTTAAAAAAGGGACTGGTAGATAATGCTTTTTTATACCACCAAGATATTCAAAAAGTTCAATCCCAAGAGAAAGAGCTGAAGCTTTAGCAATAGAAAGAGACGCAGCCAGGATTGCATTCGCTCCTAAACGTGATTTATTATGCGTACCATCAAGCTCTATCAAAATATCATCTATCTCCTGTTGCATAAAGGGAGATAGCCCTTCTAACTCTTCAAAAATATCTCTATTAAGGTAAGTAATTGCATTCCGAACACCTTTTCCATTATACCTTTTATCCCCGTCTCTTAACTCATGAGCCTCATGCTTACCTACTGATTTTCCAGAAGGAATTGCAACGCGAGCTTCAGTCCCGTCACTCAGGACACAAACTCCCTCAATAGTCGGATTACCTCTGCTATCAAGTATCTCATAACCATATAAATCCTCTATTACTACATCATCAAACATTTAAACCCTCCATATATTTTTTCATTTCTTCCCTTCTTTGTCTGTAAAGTGGGAACTGTTCGACAAGTTCTCTTACCTTTGCCTTTACGTTTCTAATAGTATCTTCTGTAGGAGAAGATAAAACTTTATCAATAAGAGTTGCTATTTCTTGCATTTCCTGCTCTTTCATACCTCTTGAAGTTAAAGCAGGTGTTCCAAGCCTTATTCCACTGGTAACTGTGGGTTTTTCCGGATCATAAGGAATAGTATTTTTATTTACTGTAATACCTGCTTGATCAAGCACCTTTTCAGCCTCTTTCCCTGTAATATTCTTACTTCTTAAATCAACAAGCATTAAATGAGTATCTGTCCCCCCTGCAACAAGTCTATAACCCTTTTCTTCCATACTATCAGCCAGGGCTTTTGCATTTTTAAGTATTTGCTTTTGATAATTTTTAAATTCATCACTCATAGCTTCCTTAAATGCAACAGCCTTAGCTGCAATCACATGCATCAAAGGCCCACCCTGTGCACCTGGGAAATTCGCCTTATCAATTACCTTTTTGTGTTCTTCTTTACAGAGTATTAATGCTCCCCGTGGCCCTCTTAAGGTTTTATGAGTAGTGGTTGTAACTACATCTGCATACTTTACAGGAGACGGATGTAGACCTGCAGCGACTAAACCCGCTATATGTGCTATATCAGCAACAAGATAAGCACCAACCTTATCAGCAATCTCTCTGAATTTGTCAAAATGTAAAGTTCTGGGATAAGCACTTGCACCAGCAACAATAATTCTGGGTTTATGCTCCTCTGCAACCTTTAAAAGCTCGTCAAAATCAATCTGTTCAGTATCTCTATCTACATTGTAGTGAACTATGTTAAACAACTTGCCTGTAAAACTCACCTTATGTCCATGGGAAAGATGACCTCCATGTGAAAGAGAAAGCCCCATAATAGTGTCTCCTGGCTTTGCAAGTGCAAGATAGGTTGTCATATTAGCTGTAGTACCGGAATGAGGTTGAACATTTGCATGATCAGCCTTAAATAGCATTTTAGCCCTCTCTCTTGCCAGCTCTTCTGCAATATCAACATACTCACATCCCCCATAATATCTTTTTCCAGGATAACCTTCTGCATACTTGTTTGTAAGAACTGAACCTAAAGCTGCAAGAACTGCCTCAGAAACAAAGTTCTCACTTGCTATAAGCTCTATATTTTCGTGTTCTCTACGGGTTTCTTTAAATATTGCTTCAAAAACCTCTCTGTCCGTTTTAAATAAATCATTTAAATTATTCACATTTACCTCCTTATATTATACATATATTTATTAAGATGTCAATAATTTTTTATGGTTTTTCATTATGTAAAGTATACATCAGTTCTTCTCATTTTCATAATATCATTAAAAGGATTAATAGATTTATGTATAGCTTCATCAATTGAAATATCTACAACCTCAATTCCTTCAAACGTTCTGTCCACACTAAGTATTACATCTCCCTTAGGAGAAGTAACCTGGCTCATCCCTGTGAAGTTAAGTTCTTCTCCCTCAAGCATTTCACTACCTGTTCTATTTGCACAAACTACAAAGACGCGATTCTCTGCTGACCTCACTCTTGTAAAGGTCTGACAATAAGGCATAACAAGATTGGAGGGATGAAGTATAATATGTGCCCCTTTAAGGGCGAGAGTTCTTATACTTTCAGGGAAAAAATAATCAAAACAAACAATCATACCTACCCGTATACCTTTGCCAGTAGTAAAAACAGGAAGTCCCATATCACCTCTCGTATAAATTAAGTTTTCCTTATAAAAAAGATGTAGTTTCCTATAAACACCTATTAATCCCCCTGGACCAACAAGCACTGCACTATTATATAATTTACCTTTATGTCTTTCAGCTATGCCAAAACTTATATATATTCTGTACTTCCGTGCCAGACCTCTTAATGTCCTTACAGCCAGTCCACCTTCAACAGTATCCTCAGCTAATTCCATAAGCAATTTAGCATCCATAATTGCATATCCAGTTGAAAACAATTCAGGTAATACAAGATACCTCGGCAAAATACCCGCCTGCTCAATAATACCTCTTACCCTTTCAACATTATCTTTAACCTTACCAAGCTCAGGCTTAAACTGCAAAAAACCTACAGTAGTATTTACCATAAAAGCTCCCATTGATTTAAAACCCTTTCTGCCTCTTTTATTTCAATCCTCACATCTGAAGAAAGCTCTAAAAGCCCATTATCCGTTGTTTCTCCTATTATCTCAAACTCATTTGTATACTTCTTAAGTACATCTATATCGTCCTTTTTTACCTCAAAAATATAAGAAGATAAAGGTTCTGAAAAAAGTCTATCAGCATAAGTCTCCTCAGAAAAAGTGTCATAAAAAACATTAATACCAAACCCTGTCCCTGTAAGCATTTCTACAAGGGCAACAGCTAAACCTCCTTCAGAAACATCATGAATAGAATGAATTATTCCTTCTTTTAAAAGAGTATGCACAATATTTGCATGTGACAGAGCAACATTACCATCAAAAGCAGGAGCTGCAGAAGAGCCTGAAGATTTTATATATCCTATCAAAGAAGAAGAAAGCAGTTCTTGTGTTTTTCCTAAGTATACAATAAAGTTACCATGGTTTTTTACTTTTGCCCCCTTAGAATAAGCAATATCTTCAACAAATCCAATACCTGTAATCAAAGCCAGAGCAGGTACAGATATAATCTCTCCTTTTAAGTTAAAAACATTGTAAAGGCTGTCTTTCCCGGAAACGAATGGTGTTTTAAGAGTAGATGAGGCCTTATATAATCCTTTCGCTATTTCAACCAATGCTCCTAACTCCTTCTTATTGGTCGGTCTCCCTCCGGCAAAGTTATCCAACAAAGCAATTCTTTGAGGATTAGCTCCAAGACATACAAGATTTCTGTATGCTTCATCAACACTTGCCATTGCCCCACCATACGGATCAAATTTATAGTATATGGGATTAAGCCCTGTTGAAATGGCAATTCCTTTGTTGCTTTTTCTGTCAATTAGCATTACAGCACCGTCATTTCCCAGAGGTTTTGTTACGGTCCGAGCCTGTACCTCATGATCGTATTCTCTTACAATACGAGACTTATTAAGTATCATAGGATGAGAAAGAAGCCTGAAAAAATCTTTTTCTATTTCATCAACCTTTTCATTAATAATATTTATTTCCGGCAATACATATTCAGAAGTCAATGTAAGTTTATCCATACCATTATGTAGAAAATCCATATCAAGCTTTCCTACAACATGATTGTTATAATGCAGTATCAATTTTCTGTCATCCCTTAGTTTCCCTATTACTACCGCATTGACATTTACCTCTTTTGCAAGTTCAAAAATCTCTTCTCTTTTTGAAGGAGAAGCAAAAATTACCATTCTTTCCTGCGATTCACTTATCCATATCTCTTCTGGAGACAACCCTGAGTACTTTAAAGGTACCCTGTCAAGATATACATCAGCCCCCTTACTCTCTGCCAGCTCTCCAATAGCAGATGACAGACCTCCTGCTCCACAATCAGTAATAGCATTATACAGCTCTCTTTCTGATGCCTCAACTATAAAATCTCTAACAACCTTTTCTTCAATAGGATTTCCAATCTGTACTGCACCAAAATCCTTTTCTCGGGAAACATGACTTAAAGAAGCACTTGAAAATGTTGCTCCATGTATACCATCAATACCTGTTTTAGCCCCCAACAATATAATATCATCAAAGGCTTTTATATGCTTTTTAATATTCTTCTTTTCTATAATACCTATACTACCAGCAAAAACAAGAGGATTATATAAAAAATCCCTATCAACATATACTCCTCCAGCTACAGTCGGAATACCCATTCTATTCCCATAATCTCTTACTCCTTCCATTAAGCCTTTCAAAAGTGCTCGTGGAGGAATTACCTCTTTACTATCAATAAAATCTCCTACAAGAAAAACATCTATTGATGCAATTGGTTTAGCACCCTTGCCTGTCCCGAGTATATCCCTTATAACTCCTCCAATGCCTGTCGCAGCCCCACCATAGGGCATTAATGCTGAGGGATGATTATGAGTCTCAACCTTTACAGCAATACCTACACTACTATCAAACTCTACAACACCCGCATTATCACTAAAGGCAAGCCATACCCAGGGATATCTCCCCTTCTCATACGTCTTAAAAATAGTTTCTTTCAATAGATTTTCAAATACTTCCTTGCCATTGTGTATAATCCTCGCTGTCATGCTTTTATGCTTACAGTGTTCTGAAAATGTCTGAGCAAAGGTTTCCATTTCTATAAGTGTTGGTCTACGAGCTTTCTTTTTATAGTGTTTTTTTATTGCCTTCATTTCCTCAAGGGATAAATGCCATGTATTTTTAATCGACATCTCTTCAAGTTTATCTACACCAACATTGAGATTTATAAAGGTATCTTTAAATTCATAATTCATAGAAGAAAGAAAAAGCATACTATCATCATGAGGATTTAAGATATGAACAAGTGGGTTGTACACAGCATCTTTACTTCTTTGTCCTATTCTTAAATCATCAATACCATATATTTCTCTTAAAAACTCAAGTATCCATTCTGCCTCAGGATCACTCATCCCGGGTTTATAAAAAACTTCCTTTTCACTCTCTCTTACATTACTTCTTCCAATATAGTATTCCTCTGAAACAGGATTAACAATCTCACGCTTCACAATCTCATCTAACTCATTAAAACCAAGACTTGTTTTAAAAACATAAATCTTTACACTATCCTTATTGTGTTTTTTATAAATCTCTACCCTTACTATATTCACTCTTTTACAATAATCCTTCTTGAAATATTCTTTATAACCATTGCTTTTTTAGTTCCGTCAGGAAAATACACAACTAAGCTGTAAGGACCTTTAGTCCCTTCAAGCCCAAAATATTGAACTTCAGAAGGCTGTGACGTAGTTCCTTTACCTCCTGTTATCATCCTCATCATCTTCATCCCATCATGGGTTGTTAGCATTAGTCTTGTACCGATTGCATGTGCGGAATGTTTTAGTATAACCTTTACCTCAAGATACTTAGGAGCAAGTAAGGTATTCTCAAAAACATAAACACCTCCTCCACCTGCAACAGCAAGATCCATATCACCATCATTATCATAATCACTTGCCGCTGTAGTCCAGGAATTAAAAACCCTTACTCCGGAAAGATAGGTAATATCTCTAAATTTTCCATTATCGTTTAGATAAAGGAAAGAACGCCTACGAGGATACACGCATGTAATAAATAAATCAAGATCACCATCTGCATCAATATCTATCCAGGATGGCTCAGAATGCACCTCATTATACTTTATGCCAGATGCCCTTCTTACATCAATAAAAGTTCCATTTACATTTTTATAAAGCATGGTTCTGTTGGAAAACTCTATATATCTTGGATGAGCCAGATTACAGGTAATAAGGTCCATATCACCATCACAATCATAATCACCCCATTCACTACCTATGGTATGTCCCCACCAACCTTCCCTATAAATCCCTTCAATATGCATCTTTCTTGCCATGTTTACAAATGTATCCTTCATGTTAACAAGCATAAGATTCTCATTCAGACGATAATTAGACACATAAATGTCCATATCACCGTCCAGATCAATATCTATTGGAGAAACCCCTCTTCCAGCATACTCATATATAATTCCATAATCCTTACTTTTATCAATGAACCTACGCGCACTATCATTTATAAAAAGTTGATCCCTGTAGTATTTATGCTCTTTCCAGTTCTCATAGTTGGCAAGATAAACATCAATATATCCATCATTGTTAACATCAACACATGCAAACCCTTCTGTTGAATAAGCATTGCCAAAAGGAGCGATTCTTCCTGTAATATCTACAAATCTATCACCTTTGTTCAGATAGAGCCTCTCACCATACTTACCTTGAGACATGGCAAAGATGTCCAATAGACCATCATTATTAAAATCAGCCCACAGGCCACCATTATGGCCTTTAGCAGGGAGATTTACCTTATCCGTTACATCTATAAAACTATCTCCATTAAAATTCTTAAACAGCTTACATCCATCAAGCAGCAAATCATCATAACCATCATTGTTATAATCTCCCCATGCAACCCTTCTTCCTGAAACCTTAAATGCATGATTTTTAAATATCGGACCCTTATAATGCTTTATTTTTCTTGCTAATTCAATAGGTGTCATATCATCCTTAAGAATAACTTTCACTATTGAATCAGCTTTTGAAGGATAAACATCAGTCCTGTCTCCTGAAATGAGAATTTCTACAAGGTCACTCATAGCATCAGCTGTATCCCCAAGAGATAGAAAAGATAAAGCTCTTATGTAATAACTATAAGTTGGAGAAAGCTCTGTCTCATTATTAAGTGTAATTTTTCTTAAGGCAATATTTGCGTACCTTAAAGCCTTTTTATAGTTCCCATCTATTAGATAGGTTTCTGCAAGCGTAGAATACAAAGAAGGTATAATAGCTCCCTCATCAAGCTGCCACTGTTCAAAAGGCATAAACTTTGGCTTAACAGGGCTTAAAGATTTCTCCAATGGGTAAAGAGCATACTTTCTCACAGTCTTTGTATCAAATCCTGCCCTTAGAAAAATCTGTGCTACATAACGATAAACAAGTATGTTCGCACTATCTTCATAAACCCATCTCTTTGCATACTTTTTCAATCCAAAAGTATCATTTATTCTTAATAAAGCGGATAAAAGAAAACGATAAGCATTATAATCCCATTCAGTTCCACTATAATTTTTAAAATACCACTTTATTGCCTGTACCATTAAGCTATCCTTATTCCATACAGGATAAATAGTATCATAAAAAACACTGGAGGCAATTGTGTAGGCTTCTTTTGTGTTCAAAAAACGCCTGAATATCTCATGTTCAAACTTCTTTTTTAAACTCTGCTCATCAATGAGAACTGATATATTCCATGCCCTGTATAACGATTTCACATCTTTCTTTGTTCTTTTTAAAAAATTCCTTACTCTTTTCAATCGTATGGTATCGTGTGTTTCTTTAGCTGCATCAGCATAAGCAATTAATAAAGTATCCGGAATTGTTTTTAACTTTTCTATGTAGAATAAAAAGCTGTCTTTTCTATTAAGTTTGTAATTTATATATGCAAACGCAGTGTATTGTTTTTCTTTTTTTAAGGACTTTGCATACAGGTATGCACTATCAATTTTTCCGTAATATACTAAACTGTCCAGTACAGCAGAAAACAACAACATCAACATACTACCTCCTAAATGAATTTTTCACCTTAAATTATACCTAAATAAGAGAAAAAGTCAAGATTAAGAGAAGTTATTAAAAGTAAACCACACCTCTCTCCCCTATTCGTAGAGGATGCCCTCCTCTGATTTTTTCTTCCTCCCCCTTGAGGGGGAGGGGGGAGGAAGTAGATCTTATTTCCCACTTCTTAGTTCTTACTTCTTTTGGCGCAGCCAAAAGCCTCAGTACACCACCACCTTCCTCTTTACCTCTCTGCCATCCAACTTAAATCTTACAAAGTATATGCCTGATTTGAGCGCTATCTTTCCTGCTCCTCCTTCGTATACCTTCTCGCCTGTCAGAGTGTATATCTTTACTTTCATTGCTTTGTTGCTTTTTACTTCAAGATACCCTATGCCTGTTTGTATGTCTATTGCAGATACATTCCTATCTGTTATACCTTCAGGCTCTTTCTTTACGTATGTAGTGTCTATGCATAGGTCGTTTGTTGTATTCAAGTCCGCTTCCATCGCTGTCCAGCTCTTCACTATCAATGTGTCCCCTCCCTCCTGCTCCACTACCCATTTCTTATCAAATAGCTCATAATCATCTGCTAAGGGGGATAACCTGTCTACATATCCGGTATCTGCAAGGATAATATTCCCCTCTGTATCCTCTATTGTTATATACAC